>JAICEJ010000094.1 GCA_025924215.1 Candidatus Binatia bacterium | reverse complement strand
CTACCGGGTTCGGCGCAGCCTGTCATGCTGCCGGTGTTGGTGCAGTGGGCTATGACGACTCGGCCGTCAGCCAGGCGTACATCGGCGAGAAAACGTTTGTATCGGCGAACAAGAATGCCGCGGATAAGCCGATCAGGAAAACGCATGAACAAAGTTATAGCCGTTGTGTCAAGCGATTCCTAACATTCGATGTTTGCTGATCCCGAGCCGCATCATGAATAGACGCGTTTTCGTTTTTGACACGTAACACGCCGCAGTTTTCCTTGCGCGGGAAACATCGCTTTGTTAGGTTCAACGAAAATTAGCTGTGGATGGAGAGCAATGGTCAAACAATCGCTCAAGTTTGTCGGTCAGAGTGTCCCGCGAGTAGATGGCATTGAAAAAGTTACAGGCCAGGCGAAATTTCTCGGCGACTTGGCTGTGCCCGGGATGCTGCACGGGAAGGTGGTTCGCAGTTCCTATCCTCACGCGAGGATTGTCTCAATCGACGCGTCCAAAGCTGAAGCGTTTGAAGGCGTCGCGGCGGTACTGACAAATGCCGATATATCGGATCTCAACGCCATTTACTCCGGGCGCCCGGTGATTGCGATGAATAAAGTCCGCTACGTTGGAGAACCAGTAGCAGCTGTTGCGGCAGTCGATCAGGCCACGGCTGAACAGGCTGCCGCGCTAATCGAGGTGCAATATGAGGAACTTCCGGCCGCCATCGGCATCGATAGGGCGCGCGCCCCCGGCGCTGCTCTGATACACGAAGGGCGGAGCGATAACATTTGCAGTCACGAGAGCGTGGTCCGCGGCGATGTGCACGAGGCCTTTGCGCAGTCTCATTTGGTTCTCGAAGACCAGTTTACTTTTCCGATGGTTTATCATTATGCGATGGAGCCGCACGCGGTCATTGCCCATTGGAATGAAGATGGCGTTACTGTGTGGTCTTCGGCGCAGCATCCCTTCCAGGTACGGGGCGATATCGCCAAAGTATTTCGTTTGCCGACGTCGAGAGTGCGGATGGTGATCTCATATTTGGGTGGAGGCTATGGCAGCAAGTCGTACACCAAGTTCGAGCCGCTGGTTGTCGCCTTGGCGCGCAAAGCGAAGGCGCCTGTTCGAGTTTGTAACTCGGTCGGCGAGTCCATGATCACAGTCCGCCGCCACGCGGCGCAGGTGAGGGTCAAAACCGGTTTTAAGAACGATGGCACGATCACTGCCCGGGAGGCTGAAATCTATCTCGACACCGGCGCCTATGACGACAACGGCCCGGCCGTCACGATTCGCGCGGCAACCCGCGTCATTGGTCCTTATCGGATTCCTAATATTCTGACGCATGCGTATTCGGTATATACCAACTCCGGTTCCGCGGGTTCGTTTCGCGCGATTGGCGCGCCGCAGGTTATTTTCGCAGGAGAATCACAAATCGACATTGCGGCGGCCGGTCTAGGCATGGATCCGGCGGAATTGCGCCAAAAAAATCTCTTGAAAAAGGGTGAGGAACTCCGTCCCGGTCTTAAAGGCATCGATGCCGATTTGAATTACGGCCTTAAGAAGCTCGTCGGCGCGAGCCAATGGAAATCCATAACCAAGAAGAAGGCTGCGCCAGTTGGATTAGCCTGCGCTGTGACCAATGCGGGAGCCACCCCGGTATCAGTCGCGATGGCACGCCTGCAGTCCGACGGCGTTGTGAATCTTTTCGCCGGCAGCACCGAGATGGGGCAAGGAGTGCGAACGGTTCTATCCCAGATCGCCGCCGAGGAATTGAGTGTTCCGCTCGATCGTATTCGTGTGGCCGGTGCGGACACCAAAGTCACGCCTTACGATAGCTCAACGGGTTCCAGCCGATCGACCACCTGTATGGGTAACGCGGTGCAAGGCGCGGCTCGGGATTTGAGAAAACAATTGGTCATGATTGCTGCGGAGACATTTCGCGTGCCACAGAACCAAGTCAGACTTCAGGATGGCTCTCTGATCAGCGGCGAGGCGCGTTTGACGTTCCAAGAAGCGCTCGAGCGCCGTTTCGGTAAAGGCTCCGGTGGCGAGTTGATCGGACACGGCGAGACCACTCCAGGACTAACGGAGAACAAAATGCCGGTGTTCTGGGAAGTCGGCATGGGCATGGTCGAACTCCAGATCGACGAAGATACCGGTGAAATTAGCGTCAAGCGTTTGATTTCCGTTGCGGACGTCGGCAAGGCGATCCATCCAGAGGGCTGCATTGGCCAGGAAGAGGGCGCGGCTATGATGGGCATTGGCCATACGCTGTTTGAACAGATGGTCTATGACGCCAACGGTAATCTGCTCAACCCGAATCTGGTTGATTACCGAGTGCCGAGTTTCAACGATACTCCTGAGGAGTTCCGTACGGTCTTGGTGGAGAACGAGGATGGTCCCGGTCCCTATGGAGTCCGTGGTATGGGTGAAGGCGGTTTGTTATCGGTGGCGCCATCGGTTTGCAATGCGTTGGAGCGGGGCACAGGAGTTCGTATCAAAGACTTGCCGCTGACCCCTGAACGTGTCTGGCGCGCTCTTAAAGAAGCTAAGAAGTAAACTCCTTCGCTGGCTCCATCGAGGAGGAGCGCAGTGATTGACCCTGCCAAAGAGGACACATGAGTTTCTTGGGGAGTTTGCCGGATTTTGAAATACGTCCGGCTACTATCGATGACGTGCCGTTGATTCTTTGTTTCATCAAAAAGCTCGCCCACTATGAAAGACTTGCGCACGAAGTCGTCGCCACCGAGGAGTCGTTGAGGGAGACCCTATTTAGCTCGGGGAAAACGGCGGAGGTTGCCATCGGCTTTTTCCAGAGCGCACCGATCGGCTTGGTGCTGTTCTTCCACAACTATTCGACTTTCTTGGGCCGGCCAGGGCTCTACATTGAGGATCTCTTCGTCGATGAACCATACCGTAGGAGGGGATTCGGGGCAGCGTTACTGCGCTACGTAGCGCGCTTAGCCATCGAGCGAAACTGCGGGCGGCTCGAATGGTCTGTGCTGGACTGGAATAAACCCGCCGTAGATTTCTATACCAAGCTCGGTGCGGTCCGGATGAATGGTTGGAACGTGTTTCGGGTGACGGGCGATAGTTTGGCCAATCTCGCCGCGCAATGAATCGTCTGCGCAGCATCGACAGCTTGGCTACGGAGAACTCCTTAGAATCGATCGCAGCTTCTTGGGATAATATTCCGCTGCGCGGCTTGGGCTTGTTAATGTTAATTAGACGGGTGTTTTAGCCGATCCCGAAGCATTCACTGGTTCGCCCAAAGGTATTGTGATGTAGAGTCGTGTGCCGGCCCCCGGCGCCGATTCTACCGTGAGCTCGCCGCCAATCCTCTTCATTCGCTCGCGCATGCTTCTTAGGCCGTAATGATTGCCGCCTTCCGCTGTCGACATGTCGAAGCCGACACCATTATCGATCAATCGGGCGTTGCAGCTCGTGGCATCTCTGGAGAGCGCCAATGTCAGGTGCGATGCACGGGCATGTCGCACAGCGTTGAGAACGCCTTCTCTCAACGTGAAATACAATTCTCGTTCGATCTCCTGGGGCAAGTCCCGCGCATGCACAGTGCAGTGAAAATCCAAGTTAAAACCGGTTCGCGCGCGAAAGATATCGAGCTCCGCCTTGAGTCTTCGCTCCAACGAGCCCGCCTTGAGTTCTCTTCGTTCTTGGGTCTCAGCGAGTATGTTGCGGATTTCGAGGATGACTGTGTCGATTTCTTTCTCGATAATCTTTAACTCCCGCCGTAAAGATTCTTGGTCGGTCACGAGCTGGTCGCGGCATACTTCAGCTCTTAATCTGACGCTTGATAAGATTTGCAGCGCCCGGTCATGGAGCTCGCGCGAGATTCGTTGGCGTTCTCGAACCAGGGCGTCGGCCACGGGTTTGCGTTCCGGTCTGGTATTGCGCACGTTGTTATCCTTGATCGTTATCGTTCACTTTACAGGACCGGCTAAGTTGACAAATGCGTTGTCAAAAACTCCAAAGTTCGCGGCCATGCAGCCTCATCTGCATGACGGCGGTAGCTCTCACGGGTATGGTCCATGAATGCATGGGCGGCGTCCTGGTATGAATAGAACTCGTGCTTTTTGTCAAACATCGTAAGCTCAAGATCGAGCTTGCGCACATCATCGGGGGACGGGTTCTGATCATCGGCGCCGAAGTGACCTTGGATCGCGCAATGAATTTCCGAAGTACGCTCAAATGGCGAGGGAAGGTCACGGCCCCAGGCGCGAAACATGTTACCCCCGTAGAAAACGACGGCCGCTTTAAAGTCGGAACTGGCAGCAGCCATGAGATAGGCGACGCGACCGCCCATGCAAAAACCGATAATGCCCAATCGATTCTCATCAACGGTCGGTTGAGATCGCAGGAATTTCACACTCGCATGGATATCATTGATAACTTTGCGATCACTGAGCCGGGAGCGGCGTGCAATAACATCGTCGGTGCATTCAGGGCCATCGCGGTGATAGAGATCCGGCGCAGCGGCGACGTAGCCGGCTTGCGCTAATCGCGCTGTGATACTCTGCATGAACTCGTCGACGCCCCACTGGTGTTGGATGACCACCATGCCTGGAAAAGGACCGGGTCCTTCGGCGACGCTCAAGTGCATGCGCATCGTGCTGTTGTCGGATGTAGTTTGTTGCCAGCTAGATTGCGCCATTCATTCCCCCAAAGTTAGCAGGCGTTTACCGTAGCCGCCGTGGCGTGTCAAGTGTGCAACCGCCTTTAATCCTGATCGAGAATTGAAATAATTTCGTTCAGGGTTTTAATCTGCCGATAGTTTCCCGGCCGTTCATACGCTCTTCGATCGATGAGAACTCCCAACAGGCCGGCGTTAGCGGCACCGTACAAATCGTTCTCTTCGCTATCGCCCACGTGCATGGCCTCGCCGGGCGCCAGGTTGTGCCGTTGCAAGGCCATTTCAAAGATCTGCCGCGCAGGTTTTGCATGACCGACCCGGCTTGAAATGAAAACCTCTTCAAAATAGCCGGCCATTCCGAGTCCCGCGAGTATCTCGATTAGACGAGAATCAAAATTGGAGATGACATCCAACGCCAAGCCGCGTTTTTGCAGGGCCGACAAGGTTTCTACGACATCAGGGTACAAAGTCCAAGCCTCCGGTCGGGCGAAATAGGAAAACAGCTCCGTAAAGAATTGATCGAATTGCTCGAACCGTCCCAGGGGCTGAAAGACGCACTGCACTAGTTTTTTCCACCAATCACGCTCGAGCTGTTCGAATGATACCTGCGAGACCGGACCAAACGTGAGCGGGGGCGAGGCGGCAAAACAGGTTCGAAAGCGTTCGGAAATCTCAAAAGAAGAAACCTCCATGCCGTAGGTTTTAGCAAATGAAGTATAAGTTTGACCCACGGGCCTGACCGGCGTAATGAGGGTTCCCGCGGCATCAAAGAAAACTGCTTTGATCGACATTCAGCGATCCATTTGTTCCGACAGTGTCAATTGCAACGACCGTATCATTCTCTATAATGAATACAAATCGATGAAAATTAGCAAAGCGCTGTTGATCGTCGACGTGCAAAATGATTTCTGTCCAGGCGGCGCTCTGGGAGTGCAGAACGGCGATCGTATTGTGCCGGTTCTCAACCGCTACATTGAAAGGTTCGCTCGAGCGGGCATGCCGATCTTTGTTACTCGCGACTGGCATCCGCCGATGACGAGTCATTTCAATACGGCAGGAGGGGTTTGGCCGCCTCACTGCATCCAAGGATCGAAAGGCGCAGAGTTTCATCCTGACTTAAAGATCAGTAACGATGCTGTCGTTCTATCCAAAGGGACGGCTACGGACGAGGATAGTTACTCCGCTTTTGCTGCCGCGGATTCGCGCGGTGCGGCTTTAAAAGATCTTCTGAGGCAACGCGGAATCGAACGGATTTATGTCGGCGGATTAGCTACCGATTATTGTGTCAAAGAAACTGTGCTCGAAGGCCTCATGCAGGGATTTCAGGTTGTCCTGCTCCAAGACGCAATTTGCGGCGTCAATCTCCAACCCGAAGATTCTGCTCAAGCCATTGACGCTATGGTCAAAGCCGGGGTTACGGTCGCACCTCCTGTAGACAGTTTTCGTCTTTGAATGAAATTGTTATCACTCTGAGCAATCGATGCTCGGTTCCTATCGGTTTGGCAGGGTGTCCCGTCCCGAAAACCGATTTAGGGCTAAAGGTGGTTTAGTGACAGCTGATCATGATTATAGAGAAGAGTTGGCAACTGCCGAAGAAGCGGTCCGCGAAGCAGGCTTGATTGTGATGCGGCTGTTCAAGGGAAAATTTGATATTCGTGAAAAGAGTAAAAATAATCCCGTCACCACCGCGGATATCGAAGCAAACCGCAGAATTCGCGAAATTATCACGGGCAGGTTTGCAAACGACGGATGGCTTTCCGAGGAAGATCAGGACAGCCCGAAACGGCTGAGTTCCTCTCGAATTTGGATCATTGATCCAATAGATGGGACTAAAGAATTTATTGAAGGCGTTCCCCAGTTTGCAGTGTCGATCGGCTTCGTCGTTAATGGGCGGCCCACTGTCGCGGCGGTTTACAATCCAGCTGAAGATTCGCTCTACAAGGCCGCGGCAGACCAGGGAGCCTACTTGAACGATAAAGCGATTAGCGTTTCTCAACGCAGTTCGCTAGAGGGCGCGTTGCTGCTTGTCAGCCGCTCGGAGCCGCAGCGGAAATTCCAGGTATTCGTCGACCATTGCGAGATCCAGAAAGTCGGCAGCATTGCCTTTAGATTGGCCAAAATAGCCGGGGGTGACGGCGATGGCACGCTGACGTTCCGCTCGATTCACGAGTGGGATATCTGCGCAGGCGTGTTGATTGTGCTCGAGGCCGGCGGCAAAGTGGTTGACGGGCCCGGCGCTGGTTTGATGTTTAACCGGCCGCAAGCCAAACATCGCGGCGTTGTTGCCGCCAATGCATCTTTGGCCGACGGACTGCAGCGCTTGTGGGTGGAAGCTATGGCACGGAACGGATAAATTCGGATCGATAACGATATGCGTCAATGTGTTTACTGCGGCGACCGCTCGAGTTTGTGGTCGCGTATGTGTCCGGACTGTCAAAAGCTCATGGGGCGAGTCGATGAGTTGCGTGGCAAAGTCGGATTTGGCGAGTTTCTCGATGGGCTCGAGCAGACTGGAGTGGCCAAGCAGAAGATCATGACCTTCTTGAAAGCCGACCCGGACGGACAAGGAAGCGTACAAGATCAGCTCACTGCCGAGATGACAACTGAGTTGATGAAGGTGATGGGAATATCAGGGCAGCAGACAACTGAGAACGTCAAGCGGATTCGTCATTCGGTCGATAAGGATTCGAAATAGCTCTCTCACTTACCTGCCGTGGAAATCACTGTTTACCTGTCGATTGTTTTTCTTGTTCTTTACCTAGTCAGCTTAGGTATTCACCGACGCAACTTTTTGCGCGACAAACGGCGGATGCGCGATGAAAGCCGCGATGGCGCCAGAGTTATCAGCCAGGTCGAAGACCTGAGTCCCGGTTCGGTCAAGAAATTTTGGATCATTTGCCAAAAGTATCGGGTCGACGGGTTTTTAGTGAACGAACGAGGTAACTTTCATGCTTATGTGAATCGCTGCCGCCATATGCCGACTCCCTTGGATTTTATTCGTGACCAATTTGTCAGCGCTGACGGGAAATACTTGATGTGCTATACCCATGGCGCCCTTTATGAATTTGCCACGGGGTTGTGTGTTGACGGACCTTGCAAGGGGCAAGCCCTCTATCGCTTGCCCGTCAGAGTAGATCGGGGCGAAATTTTGGTCGGATGCCCGGAAGGAGACCTGTCCTATCTCAAGGAGTGAAGCGCCAGCATGACTGCAGCCAAAGAAAAAAAGATCGGCAAAAGAAAACTCGTCGGCCAAGTGGGTGAACTGGCTCATGGCGCCAGTAAAAAATTTACCATCCGGTCCGGCGATCGCGACTTGGAAGCATTACTCGTCAATTACGAGGGGACATTCTTCGCTTATAGAAACCGTTGCCCTCATGTCGGAATCACATTGGATTGGGTTGATAATCAGTTCTTCTCGGTGGATGGTCGTTATCTGATGTGCGCCAATCATGGCGCCGTGTTCGAGCCCAAAACCGGCGACTGTATCTGGGGCCCGTGCGCCGGTCTTGCGCTCCAGAGTGTCTCGCTGGAAATCGAAGGCGAGAAAATTTTTGCCAAATGCTCAGATGCCGGGGATTGATTCGATCGAGATAAAACCGGAGCCCGAGTATGAGTGATTGCCTCTTCTGCGGGATCGTCAATGGCAGCATCAAAGCGGATGTCGTCTACCGCGATGAAACCGTGATCGCCTTCAAGGACATCGTGCCCAGAGCGCCGGTTCATGTTTTGATCATACCGACTGCGCATATTGCGATGCTTTCGGATTTAACGCCGAACGACGACAAGATAGTTGCTGCAGTTTTCCGCGCAGCCGGGAAGTTAGCCGAGCAGCTCGGAGTCGCAAAAAGTGGTTATCGTATTGTCGTCAATTGCGGCGCCGATGCCGGTCAGACCGTTTTTCACCTGCATTACCACCTGCTCGGTGGCCGTCAGATGGGTTGGCCCCCCGGCTAGTGCGAGTCGCTTTAACAAAGAAATATCAGGGAGCTAACGAAGCTATATGGCGACTACTGAATGGCGCAATGAAACCAGCGACATGGCCGTCCAACAATTCGATGTCGCCGCTGCCAAGCTGGGACTTGATCCCAATCTTGCTGTTCGATTGCGCAGGCCGGACCGGGCGATGGTTGTCAGTGTGCCCACCCGAATGGACGATGGCAGGGTCAATGTTTTCACCGGATATCGAGTGCAGCACAATGATGTTTTGGGGCCGTTCAAAGGAGGACTCCGATACCACCCAAGTGTAAGCCTGGGCGAAGTCTCCGCTTTGGCGATGTGGATGACTTGGAAATGCTCCCTTGTGGGCCTTCCCCTCGGCGGAGCAAAGGGCGGTATCGCCTGCGACCCGGCCGAGTTGTCACGCAATGAGCTTCAATCCATGACCAGGCGTTACACTGCTGAAATCCTCAACTTCATCGGCCCCGAGATCGATGTGCCGGCGCCGGATATGGGAACCAATGAGCAGATCATGGCCTGGATTATGGACACTTACTCGCAGCACAAAGGCCACGCAGTTCCCGAAATAGTCACCGGGAAGCCGGTCGCGATCGGTGGTACCTTGGGACGAAGAGAAGCAACCGGTCGTGGTGTTGTATACACGATCATCGAAGCCGCTAACCATCTAGGAATTGATCTCAGCAAATGCACCGCGGCAATCCAAGGATTCGGTAATGTCGGCTCGGTCGTCGTAAAGGAACTCAATGACATCGGCGTGAGGATAAACGGTGTGGCAGATCGGACGGGCGGCTTTTATGACGCCAATGGTTTGCCGATAGCTAGACTGCTCGAGATCGCCTCTCAAACTCATAGTCTTGAAGCTTTCCCGTACGGACAGAAAATTACCAATGCAGAACTCTTGGAGCTTAAATGCGACATTCTAGTTCCGGCTGCATTAGAAATGCAGATCACCAACGAAAATGCTCAACGCGTGCAGTGTCGCATCCTGGCAGAGGGAGCGAATGGTCCCACAACGCCGGAAGCCGATGCAATACTGCGGGATAAGGACATTTTTGTCATCCCCGACATATTGGCCAATGCCGGCGGTGTGGTTGTGTCGTACTTTGAATGGGTGCAGGACTTGCAAAATTTCTTTTGGACTGAAGAGGAGATTACCAGAAAATTGCGGGATATTCTGGTCAAAGCATTTCACGAAGTCCTGCAGATGAGTCAGAAGGAAGAGGTCGACATGCGGCTAGCCGCTTTGATGATCGGCATCGATCGGGTTGCGCGGGCCATGCTATGGCGCGGCTTGTATGCATGATTCTAAGTTACTATTCGAATAGATGAAGGTAGCACCCCGGTAACAACAGCGGCAGTCGCGAAGGAAGGAAGTTAATATGATTCAAGCAACTCAACTAAGACCCGGCATGATTATCATTCATGAAAATGATCTTTATCGTGTGACCGCAGTGCACCATCTGACCCCCGGCAACAAGCGGGGATTCATGCAGACTAAAATGAAAAGCCTACGTACCGGTATAGGTACCGAATACAAGTTTCGCTCTGAAGATCGTGTCGACCAGGCGATTTTGCAAACTCGACAGATGCAATACTTATATGCTGAAGGAAATATGCACACCTTCATGGACACTGAGAACTATGAGCAGATGACATTATCGGCCGATGATATCGGACACCTGCTCTCGTTTCTGCTGCCTAATCATGTGGTGGAAGTGGAATTGTACGATGGTAAGCCGGTGGGGATCAGCCCGCCCTCCACCGTGGATCTGGAAGTCGTCGATACTGAACCCTCAATGAAAGGAGCTACGGCAAGCGCGTCCTACAAACCGGCGAAACTCGAAACCGGAGTTACCATTCAAGTGCCGCCGTTTGTTCAAGTCGGCGATAGAGTGAGAGTGGATCCCGCAGAGGGCAGTTATCTGGAACGGGTCAAGTAGCGAGAATCGTTTGGACTAGCTTCTTCACCGTACTCTCAAGATCCTCAAGGGTGCCGTTATTGTCGATCACATAGTCCGCCAGCTTTCGTTTTTCCTCCAAGCTCATTTGAGCTCCGAGATGTTGCTCAATTTCCGCTTCGGTTAAACTATCTCGCTGGCGGAGGCGCCGTTTCTGAGCCGCAGTGTCACAGGCCACTAGGATGACTGGGCGGAGCCAAAGATGAATCCCGGTTTCAAATAAGAGCGGCGCTTCATAAACCACAAGAGGGGCTCCGGTAGCAGCGCACTCTGCAATTTTTTCCTGCGCCAATCGGCGAATCTTGGGATGGGTGATGGCTTCCAGCTGTTTTCGCGCTTTCGGCTCGTCGAAGACTAGTTTTCTCAATTTTTTCCGATCCAGTGTTTGGTCCGACTGCAGGATCTCCTTACCGAAAGTATCGACGATCTCACTCCAGCCTGGCTGATGCGGCTCAACAACTTCGCGGGCAAGCGCATCCGCATCGATGACTTGCGCGCCAAGTCGACGAAGAATAGCTGAAACGGTACTCTTACCCGAAGCGATGCCGCCTGTAAGGCCTATTAATTTCACGCAACACTAATGGCAAAATAGACGTGGGGTTGCAACGAACAGCCGAATCGGATTCAGGGGAGGAATTTATGCCACAAGTGGTCATGTACACAACCAGCTGGTGTCCGTATTGTCGGGCAGCGAAGTCGTTGCTTGCCGCAAAGAAGGTCGATTTCACCGAAATAGATGTCTCCGAAGAGCCAAAGCTCAGACTCGATATGGAGCGGTTATCAGGCCGGAGAACTGTCCCTCAAATATTTATCAACGGTAAGCCAATCGGCGGATACGACGATGTGCTGAGTTTGGAGACCTCTGGTGAATTGGATAAACTGTTGAACGAAACGCCGGGCACTTCGTGATCAACGGAGTGAGCCTACGGCGCGGAGGCAGACAAGCTTAGGGACAACTGATATTTCTCACTGAAGGCGGCTAGCGGATTCGAACCGCTGCATCGAGGCGCTAAGCCTAAGAACACGAAGTGATAGGAGTGAAGAAAAGCTTGGGAAACCGGGCTTTTTTCGTTTGAGGATGTTGCCGAGTGCTATGGTTTGATACCCAAAGTTGGAACGTTTTTTTCAAAGGATGTTGGCATACCTTGGTATAGGCATTCTCTAACTTGTACCTACCTCACGTTGCGGAAAAACCAAAGCGGTCTCCACAACGTCATTAGCTTGGCGATCATAAAACCGGCCGACTCAGCAGCACCGCGTCCAATGCCGTCCCATGCTATGGGGAGCAACCACGCGAGCCCCAAATCACGCAATAAGGTAGCCTTCAGCAAAGCCGATGACATTAAACGAGAGCACGAACCACCGTGAGCTTTACTGATTGTGACATCGCAATATGCGTTAGTTACTGTGTCTAGGGTTCAAAATGTGCTGATATACCGCACGTTTTTCCAGCAGCTTCTGCTTGAACTCCGCGTCGTGATGACACCAGAGTTATCCGGAACAAGATGTGTTAACTGGGACGAACAGAACAGATGGCACGCGAGCGACCTATGGCTGAATAAGGTCTCCGTCGAAAGTTGGGGGAAAATCGTTGTCGTCGAGCAGTCCTAAAAGTCACGATGCCTGCGACCTTTTTGAATACGAAGCCTAGCGGTGATTTCGAACGTATTATCGCCCTTGTTGAAGATTTCACCACCGACGACCTTACCAGAAAAGCTGGCCCGTAATGTAGTGAGATTCCATTTGCCGCTATGGATCGCTGAAGAGAAACCAGCATTTGGAAGTGGATCATGCTGCACAGAACCCAAAAGAATCCTGGTGCGTTTCTATCGTCAACTATGCAGTCACAGGTACCGGTAAACACAGCGGCCTCGTACGGCAAAAACTGAGCGCGCACCTCTACCCCCGAAACCTCACCTTGTATGACTGGGTTTGATGCGCCAGCAGGCGGGGCACGAAACAAAGTTGTGCGCGACTCAGTAGGAATCCACCCTATCTCGCAAGCAACGGCGCTCAGCATTCGTTGATTTTGTGAAGTGGCCATACTTTGTGCTCGCATGCACAGATGCGGTCCGGGGCATCTATGGAATTTACCCTATAACGAACAAGACACAGGCTTTCAGAAATGCGATCGGTTTAGGTATCGCTCATGGTGCAGTACTCGTCTCAATTGCGACTGTTTGGACAATCGATTTTATTCGCG
>JAICEJ010000093.1 GCA_025924215.1 Candidatus Binatia bacterium | reverse complement strand
GCACGTCCATACGGGTGCTGGCTATGAAGTGGATGCCTGGGTCGCCGCCGTGTTTTAGGTAGGCATCATAGATGACCCCAAGAATCTCCTGCTCGTTCATTCCAGGATGAAGACGCTGCTCAAGCGCAATGCAGGCGAGATTGGTCAAGAATCGCTGCGGCCTGTAGATTAATTCCTCCTCGCTACGGACTCTCCGGATTCGGCTAAACGAGGGACCGAACTCTACGAGATCTGCTCGAGAAGGAGACGCTTGAGTTCGGTGACGTGGCCATAGGGATGCCGCGCAGAGTCATGAAACCAATTCTGCACTAAGCGAGGGCTTTACGCCGGATCTCTTCCACGAGCGTCGGTTAGGCGAAGGCCCGTACCAGCGCACATCGGAAATTATCGATTGGGCTTTAGCACGGTTGATGATTGAAGAAGTGAATGAAACAGGTGGCTTCTCCATCGCGGGGAACCAGAACCCCAACAGGGTGATTGCGCGAGACAATTCGAAATATAGTGGACCTCGGAAGAGCCCGTGCATCGAGAATTAGAATTGCCTGAACGTCTTCTTCTTCCATGGCCTGACGCACGGCGCAATAGCGGCGAGCGTACTCTTCATCGGAAGAGCGTGGGATGCGTTGGTTTGGGTTTCAACTGGCGTCATGTTTGCTCGTACACCGATTTCCGTCTCGTGGTCTTGTTTCTTTAGGTCACGCGGCGGGCATTTTACCGTCCTAAGCGCCTTCCGCAATATCAAGCATTCACAATCGTTCTGGGTTCGCCCCGAATACTTGACAATCCTTAAACGGATCGGCTAGTGCTTACAACTGATTGCCGAGATTGTTGACCATGGCCGCGCGGCTTTGCGAGGCTATCGTGCATTGCGACGAATCTCATTTTGATGCACCCCTTAGGAGGACCTTCCATGAACGCACAGGAATGGCGTCAGGAATTAGGTGAATGTGTGCGCTACTTGTTTCGGTCTTCTGAGATGGAGCATTTCTACTCCATCGCAATGACCACGCAACGGGCGCGAATTTATCTCTTGCAACTGAGCCTCTACGTCCGGCAGCGCCGTAACTTCTGGCCGCAAGTGGCTGCAAATTGCCCCGAATTCGACGTCAAACAGCGAATTCTGTCCCATGAGTACGAGGAGTTAGTGGAGGACGAGCACTCGAAGCACGGTCATCTCGATCTGATTTTTCGTCAAGGCAAGGAGGTTGGGCTCAGTTTGGACGAGATCGTGAATGCGGACCCGTTACCGACAACGACAGCGGCGATTTACGCCTGGTTCTGGATTGCCCGTAACCGCCCCTGGCAGGAGGCAATCGCGGCATCGACGATTGCGGAATGGACCAACGATGATCGGCTACTGGGGGATCTTGGCGGTGGGAATTGCAGTCGTTTGTATAAAATCTGGAAAACGGATTTAAACCTTAGCGATGCGCAAATGCCGAACTTTACAGCCCACAGCAAGGCTGATGTAAAACATTCGGATATGTTTATCGATGTACTGGAAAAATATGTCGGGCCCGGGCGTGAGCAAGACGTGTTGAAGACTGCGAAAGAATCGATGGACATTCATCGGGCTTACTTTGGAGGAATGGCTCAAGCCATGTCCAAAGCGCCGTAAACCACGCAGGAGAGTTTATGAAACTAGCCGAATTAGACGGCCAGTTAGCAAAAAACCAACTAGCCGGCTTCTGGAACACGCGTGTTCCAAGTCATTCCGCGGAAGCGCCTTACCTCTGGAAATGGGAGGCGCTGCTGGATGGCTTATTGAAGGCAAGCGAGACGATTGGGATCGAGCAGGCGGAGCGGCGCGCCATTCGGCTGGTAAGCCCGCACGTACCAAACAAATCCACCTCTCACACCGTGCAGCTCACATTCTCAATCGTCAATCCGGGAGAGGTCGCGAGAGCGCATCGCCATAACATGGCTGCGATCCGCTTCGTTGTCCAAGGTAAGGGCGCTTATACCGCAGTTCAGGGTGAAAAGTTTCCTATGGAAGAGGGTGATTTGGTTCTGACACCCAACTGGACCTGGCACGAGCATCACAACGAGTCAGAAGACCCAATCATCTGGCTCGACGGCCTGGACGGTCCATTGATTCAAGCGCTGAACGTTCTGTTCTTCGAGGAGTCTGAGAAACCCGAACTACCGATCACATACGCAACCGGCGAATCGCTGAGCCGTTTAGGCTTTGCGCGCGCACCGAAACTGGATAACACGCAAGCTCGCGGTGTTCCCTTCCGGTATGAATGGCAGGATACCTACAAAACGCTCAAACTCCTGAGCAGAAGCGAGCGGGATCCATATGATGGAACTTTGCTGCGTTACATCAATCCCGCCACGGGCGGGTATACTTACCCAACGATGTCGTGTGAGATACAGCTTCTCGAGCCGAAATGCGTAACCAACTCACATCGGCATACGAGCACGACAGTTTACCATGTCTTTAAAGGTCGGGGCCGGACTGCCGTAGGAGAAAGTCATCTCGAATGGAAGAAAGGCGATTCTTTCGTGATCCCGCTTTGGCAGTGGCATTCACACGAAAACCCATTCGAAGAAGAAGCAATTCTTTTTTCGATTAATGACCGTCCGGTGATGGAAACACTGCAACTCTATCGCGAAGAGTTCAGCAACGGCAACAAGAATGCTGAATGAAGTACATTCTTAGCTCTCATGGAGCATGAACTTCATCCGACGTTCGTTCCTAGAGGGTGCCGGCGACTCCTGCGCAGCGGGAGTCACTAAAAGATAATTATGAACTAACTCCACGTGGTTAACTGAATGGCTTCTACAACAAGCATTAGGCTCGCGAGTCGCACTTACGATGGCATTCTGCCGATCCTGCGCGGCCAAATGCAGGTTCCGGGATTTGACCTGCACATTACCGAGACGAGCAATGTCGCTGGTATGTTCGCCGGGATGTTCAAAGGTCAGTATGACGTTGGCGAAATGTCGCTGGGCGAGCTGATTTACTATACTTCACGATCCAAAGCTGAATTCATCGGCATTCCGGTCTTTCCTTCCAGAATGTTTCGGCATGGGTTTATATTTTGCCGCCGCTCTGCCGGGGTGAACAGTCCCGGTGATCTGAGCGGCAAAAGCGTAGGATTTCTACGCTGGGTGCAAACAGCGGCCATATGGATGCGCGGCATGCTTGTCGATGAATACGGTGTTTCGGCCTCTGCCACTAAATGGTGTATTGCTTCGATGCATCATTGGGACGATGTGGATCCCGGTGCCACAGTCCAGCCGCGCGACGGTTCGATTATTCATCGGATCGAAAGCACCGGGAAGAATGCATCCGAGCGCGCCTGTCGCGCATTGTTCGACGGCGAAGTTGACGCCCTCGGAGTAACAGAGTCGCAGCTACCGACGTTGCTAGCGAATGATGCAGTCTGCCGATTATTCAATAATCCGCGGGAGGTGGAGGCCAGCTACTTCCGGAAGACGAGAATTTTGCCGATTATGCATGTTGTTGCATTGCGAAAAGATTTGGCTGATCAGCATCCGGAACTGCCGGAGAACCTTTTTCGCGTTTACTCAGGTGCCAAACACTGGGCACAGCAGTGGCGAAGGGAGATTCCCAGTTTGGTTGAGGCTTGGCCGAATCATTATTTGTATGAAGAAGAAAAGATTTTTCAAACCGATCCCTGGGAGTACGGCTTGGAGGCGAATCGGCACGTGATCGATAAGTTTCTCGCCTACTGCTACGCCCAAGGCGTTAGCGCGAAGCAAATTGCGCCTGATGAGTTGTTCTGTCATAGCACTTCGAAGCTCGTCGAATGAGTTTCACAACCTGAACGAAAGGAAGTCCTCGATGTCTACTGCACTGGCCAGCAAAACTCAAAGGGTTGCCGCCTGCGATCTGCGCGATTGGCTCAGACAAGTGGAAGCCACAGGACAATTGGCGAGCATCTCCGGCGCTCACTGGGATGTGGAACTCGGCGCGCTTACCGAGATTATACTCGAGCGAATGCCTACGCCGCCGGCCGTCATGTTCGATTCTGTTCCCGGTTACGAGCCGAATCGCCGAGTTCTTGCCAATATGCTGGAGAGCTTGGAACGCACCGCGGTGACTCTGAATCTGCCGATTGACCTCAACACGATACCCTTAATCGATGCTCTGCGGGCAAGGCTTCGAGCGCTTCAACCGATCAAACCAAATGTCGTCTCCACTGGCGCTGTAATGGAAAATGTTGAACGCGGAGACCAAGTTGATTTGTTCAGATTTCCTGTACCGCGCTGGCACGAGGGCGACGGGGGGCGCTATTTGGGAACGGCGCATCTCGTGATTACTCGTGATCCGGAAACTGGGGTGGAAAACGTCGGCTGTTACCGCGTCATGCTTCAGGATAAGGACAAGGTCGGCCTTTATATCTCACCGGGTAAACATGGACGAATGCACTATGAGAAGGCGATGAAAGCCGGTAAATCATTTCCGGTTGCCATGGTGTTTGGGCAACATCCATTGCTATTCATCGCAGCGTCTCAGGCCGTGCCCTTCGGCGTTAATGAATATGACTGGACGGGCGGGATCCTGGGTGAGCCCATCGACGTTATCAAGGGACCTCTCACTGGACTCCATTTCCCGGCCTCGGCGGAAATCGCGATCGAAGGCGAAATTATACCCGGGGAAATGCTCCCGGAAGGTCCTTTTGGCGAATGGCCTGGTTATTACGCCAGCGCTCGCCGCGCCGAGCCGTTTGTGCGCGTTAAGGCGTTATATTATCGAAATGACCCGATCATTTGCGGTGCCGCTCCTTTCAAACCGACAATTCATGGCATGTATCGTTCCTGTTTGCGCGCCGCTACAGTATGGAATGGTATGGAGCAAGCCGGCGTGCCGGATATTCGTGGTGTTTATCTACCGCCGCCGGCGCAGCGCTTCATGATTGTTGTAGCGATCAAGCAACGCTATCCAGGCCATGCAAAGCAAGCTGCCTTAGTGGCGTCGCAATGTCATGCGGGTGCCTACCTGGGTCGGTACGTGATTGTTGTCGATGAGGACATCGATATCACAAACATCAATGAAGTGGTCTGGGCAATAGCCACTCGCTCAGACCCGGCAACCTCGATCGACATCCTGCGCCGCACATGGAGTGGTCCCCTCGATCCGATCATTCAGCCGGGTCAAAAGGGACATAACTCGCGCATGATCATTGAAGCGGTGCGGCCTTATGAATGGCGTGATCGTTTTCCAGCGACCAGTGCGATTAACAACGAAACCCGTAAAGAATACTCCGCAAAATGGGCGAAGGAGCTGGGCGAAATCGAAGGTCGCTATACGCGAACGCGTGCGCGTCCCGTTTGACCCTGAGCAGCTGAGAGCCAAACGTAAGTATCGCGAATCCCTGACAGCTTTCGTATTGAATGCACTCCCACCCGTTCTCTGAGAATCTCGAGTAGACGAAAATTGTAATATTTGGTCAATATTGTCCATAGCCAGAGATTCTCAGCGCCTGTTGCCCCTGCCTAGCGTTCCCCACCTACTAAAGGAATTATTTGGAATTATCGATCCTTACGCCAGTGAGCCTGTAGCTCGACTTCTCTGGCATGCCTTGTGCTCCATGGCATTACTGAACTCGCGAAAAAATTCGGAAGGAGAACTACGAATGGAAGAGATAATGACCCCGTCTGAGGTTGCAAATTTACTGAAAATCCACCTGAAGACTGTCTATAAGCTAGCGGAGAAGGGAGTCATTCCCGGTAACCGTATTGGGCGGAGTTGGAGATTCAGCCGAACCGATGTACTCGAATTAGTCTCCAGTAAGCCCATCAATTTGTCGGATAGCGACACCGACGATCAGGTCAGCAGACTAGCCGCTGTAAAGTGACGCAAAGTCCCCAGACTGGGGAGTAGATTACGCTGCCGGCGTTGCTCGACTGAGTTTTGATAAGCCCCTAGTCAGGTGAGATAGATAAACGTTTGCGCGCTTGGTCCAGGCGAAACTAGGAGGCGTTGATGCCTCGCGTCAACCAGATCGGAAGTGCCCTACGCTGCGCAATCGACTCGATGAGCACAAGAAAGTCCTCGGGTTCTGACTGGCATGGAACGAGAGACTTGGAAAGTTGGGGACGGCCGCGTCGAACTGCAATCGCATGTCGTTTCCAACAGTCCCGATGCTTTGATCTTGCGCAATCGAAACCTTAGAACTGGAAGGCAACTATCGTCTAATTAGATAGGTCGATTGCAAATGGAAACATTAATCGCTGTTTTCAGTGGCGTTGCCTTCCTGGCACTCATCGTCTATCTGTGGAACTCCGATCCTGCTCCGAAGCATGACAAGGTCGAAGCAATCAAAGAAGCACCTTCGCCGGCGGGAGTTAATGAGCCCAACGAAAGTACTTCGCCCACCCTCCAGGTCGAACATGTCGCGCAACTAGAGGAGAAGATCCAAGCATCAAAAAGCGAGCACGCTGAAGCCTTCAACGAAGTTGGTGACTACACGCAAAGAGCTACGGCTAACCATTTGGTTCTACAGGAGGCGCAGGCAAGTGCCGCCGTTGGTTCGCAACGAGTCGTCGAATTAGAAAGAGACAATTCGCTTTTGCAGCGCCGATTAGCTGAACTCAGCAGTCAACAGAGCAGTCGCGCGAGTGAAATGGCTTCGCTCGAGCAGGAACTAGCGAAACTCCGCGCGTTTGAACATGAAGTTGAGAATCTTCAGAAAGAAAAAGCACAACTAACCGAACAGCTGGCACAATCCGAAATTGAGAACGCCGCGAATGCTCGAGCATTGGTCGCGCTACAAGATTTGGAAGCGAAGCAATCCGAACTCGAAGACAAATTCACGAGCTTGCGCGAGGAAAATACACGCCTCCTTAGTGAAATAACCGAGCTCCGCTCGTCCCTCCGGGACAAAATCAAAACTCAACTGGATGGACTTCAGGAACTCTACAGTAATCTTACTCCCGGGCTGAACTAAATCTTTTCGCGCGACGCTGACGATTACTGACTGAACGTTAACCGTCCGTCAGTGATGCGTGACGTGCTTGCCATGGCGCCGCATAGCCAAAAACACGTCCGTTAGAGTATAACCGTAGCTGGTGCGCCCGACAGGAATCGAACCTGTACTTAGGGTTCCGGAGACCCTCGTGATGTCCTTTTCACTACGGGCGCCTGCAATTCTCTTACATCCGCGAGTTATCAGAGTCAATGCGAGAATGGCTCGCTGCAATGGCGTGTGACATCAAAAACGCGTTTCATAGCATCAGCGGTTCAACCGAATCGGGTGAACCGAGCGTCGAATTCGGCCGGCCTCTCTGTCTCTGATTAGCCGCCCGCCCAAATTGACTTTGATGGAGATGGCGACAAACGTCGTCGTATTTTAACTTTTAAGTTTCTCACTGAGCCCATGCTTGCACGGCCTTGCATTGGGCAATCATCTAAAAATAAATATTTGGCTATCGCAAGTTGCTTATGCTACCGGTAAGCGTGAAGATTCGAGCTCCAGCAAAAATCAATTTGGGATTACGCGTCGTAGGCCGACGAGATGATGGATATCATCTGCTGGACACCATTATGGTCCCGGTTTCCTTGTATGATGAAATCCACATTGTTACTAAATCCGCCAGACAGGTGCGCAGTAGCAGTTCAAAGTTGACTGTCACCTGTGATAATCCCGCCGTGCCGAGCGACGAAGGAAATATTGTTTTCCGCGCCGCGAACCTGATCATCGAAGAGAACTCGATTCGGGAGAAAGTCGAAATTCACATCAAAAAACGAATTCCCATCGGGGCAGGATTGGGAGGCGGCAGTTCCGATGCGGCAGCGACGCTCATTGCAATGAATTCTCTCTTTCGGCTCAACTACTCTATGCGGCGGCTTAAGAAACGAGCATATGGGCTAGGCGCTGATGTTCCGTTCTTCATCGATTGTAGACCTGCGCGCGCCAGAGGCATCGGCGAACGTCTTACGCCAATCAAATCTCTGCCCTGGGAATGGGCAGTGATTGTCTACCCTGGATTTCCTGTGGCGACTAGTTGGGTATACCGGAAATTCGCTGCTAAGTTGACAAAACTTATGGCAAATACTAGCATTATTTCACCACTTAGGACGTCATCCGGTCAACACAGATTGCTAGTTAATGACTTGGAAAGTGTAACTGTGGCTCGATATCCCCGTATAAAATCTTTGAAAAGAGAATTGATTGCGGAGGGCGCAGCCGGAGCTCTAATGTCGGGTAGTGGCTCTGCGGTTTTTGGCCTATTTGATTCCAGAGGAAACGCTGCACGGGCGTTGTCCCGATTGCAGAAGGAGGACGGGGTAGATACGTTTCTAGTGCGTTTGTTAATCTAAAGAGATCGATATAGGCAAAGCCCAATCAGAGCAAAAGTCAGGAAGTCGGTTAACCTGTCAAGGAGGTCTCGATGCAGGTTACGGAAGTTAGAGTCTTTCCTGTCGACGAAGATAAGCTGAGGGCTTACGTAACTATCACTCTCGATCACTGTTTTGTGATCAGAGACTTAAAAATTATCAAAGGAACCACCGGATATTTTGTGTCGATGCCCAGTAAGAAACGAAAAGATGGGACCTATAAAGATATCGCACATCCTATCAATAACGAAACACGTAGAATGTTAGAGGAGAAAGTAATCGCCGAATATGAGAAAGTTGCTGCGGAGGGTGGGAGCCAGAGGGCTCTAGGAAACGGTTAGTTGATCCTCTGCCCCAGGGCCGGATTAGCTTCTCTCAAGAAGTTTGGGGATTGGGCGGTCGCCAAGCGGTAAGGCCCCGGACTTTGGATCCGGTATCGAAGGTTCGAATCCTTCCCGCCCAGCCAGTCTTAATCTTGTAATCATCAACAGATTATCATAGTTTAGGTTGCGCCGTTCATAGTCGAACGGCGCAATTCGTTTTGGCAGTAGGCAATTCATTTTTCTACGCCTCTTGTGTTGGTGCTGTGTTGCCAGTGATGTAGGGGAAGTATGTAAAAAGCGGAAATGGGAATTCATCACCATGAGCCAGCAGAATACCGACATAAAGATTTTTGCCGGAAACTCCAATCCTCCCCTTGCCAGGGAAATTAGTAATTACCTGGCAGTGCCGCTAGGAAAAGCGACAGTGGAAACCTTTAGCGACGGCGAAAGCAAGGTCGAGATTAAGGAGAACGTGCGCGGCGCTGATGTGTTTGTTTTGCAATCTACTTCAGCGCCAGGAAATCATCATTTGATGGAGCTCTTGTTGATGCTGGATGCGTTCAAGAGAGCTTCAGCGAAGCGAATCACCGCCGTCATGCCTTACTACGGTTATGCGCGCCAAGATCGGAAAGTGCTCCCTCGAGTTCCGATCAGCGCTAAACTGGTGGCCGACTTGATTACAACAGCGGGCGCTTCACGAATGCTGACATTGGATCTTCACTCGGGACAGATTCAAGGTTTTTTTGACATTCCGGTGGATAATTTGTATGCGACGCCAGTATTACTCCAGCATCTTAAGAAGCAGCTGAACCACAACGAAGTGACGATCATTTCTCCTGATGCGGGCGGCGTTGAGCGGGCTCGGGCCATCGCAACCCGGCTGGACGCATCCTTGGCGATTATCGACAAGCGGCGAGTAGGGCCAAATGTCGTCGCCGAAATGAAGATCATCGGTGAAGTGCAGGATCAGGTCGCGATTTTAGTCGATGATATGGTGGATACTGCTGGAACATTGACGATGGCGTCAGAAGCGCTCAAAAAAGAAGGTGCCAAGAGAATCATCGGTTGTTGCACTCATGCGGTTCTTTCCGGCCCGGCGATCCAGCGGATTCAGGATTCACCCCTAGAGGAGCTAATCGTTACCAATACCATTCCGCTGCAATCTGAAGCAACTCACTGCGGCAAGATGAAGGTTCTTTCTGTCGCGCATCTCATCGGAGAAGCCATCCGGCGCACGCACGAGGAAGAATCCATTAGTTCTTTATTTGTGTAGCCGGATCTAACAGGAGGTCAGTTTCTTGGAAACTTTGGATATTGAAGTCAACGCCCGCGAACCGGGAAGCAAGCACCAAGCCCGGCGGTTGCGGCGGGAAGGAAAGATCCCTGCGGTTCTTTACGGACCGAAAGTTCAACCCCTTGCAATGGAGCTAAACCGGAAAGAGTTTTCGAGTCGAGTTGCCGGATTAGAGGGGTCGCATTTAGTTCGATTGAAATCGACTTCCAGCGCGCTTGCTGACAAAGTCGCTTTGGTCAAGGAGATGCAATATCACCCAATTACCGGGGATGTGATCCACGCTGACTTCTATGAGGTCGATCTCTCAGCAAGAATTGAAGTGAGTGTGCCTCTTCACTTCGTCGGCAAGGGCGCAGGGGTTGTGCGAGGCGGGATACTTCAACCCATCGTGCGCGAGATTCAAGTGGAATGTTTGCCGCTGGATATCCCTCAGTTCTTCAACGTAGACGTCAGCGGGCTGGATATCGGAGACTCCGTTCATATAGAAGATTTGACGATGCCGGAGGGCGTCACGGCTGTTTACGAGTCAAATTTTGCCCTAGTAACCGTCGCGACACCCACTGTGGAGGAGGAGCCGACCGCGGCTGCTGCCACAGCGGAAGCGGCGCCGGTAGCATCTCCGGAGGAAAAAAAGGAAGAGACCTAATTGCTACCTGGAAGATTTTCACGGATTAGAACCGACGTGTGAAGTTGATAGTTGGGCTGGGAAATCCGGGTAGGAAGTACGATCAAACCCGACATAATATAGGGTTTCGCGTCGTCGATAATATAGCTGAACAGAATAGGGTTGCGCTCAATAAAAGAGCTTGTGATTCTCTGGTAGGTGAGTTGATCGTAATGGGTGAACGGGTATTACTTGCCAAGCCTCAGACCTACATGAATCTAAGTGGTCAGGCTGTCAAAGCACTGCTCAAAGACACGCGATCTTCACCCGAAAACCTTGTCGTCATATACGACGAGTTGGATTTACCGTTTGGTCGCATACGCGTTCGGCAAAAGGGTAGTGCTGCTGGCCATCGGGGCGCGATGTCGATCATGGAAAGCCTGGCAGGGGCGCCATTCTACCGTGTTCGAGTAGGGATCGGACGGCCGCCAGAGGGCGTTGAGCCAGCAGATTTTGTATTGGAACCCTTTTTTCGGGATGAGGTCGACCAATTGGATGCGCTTGTTGCCCGCGCCGCCAAAGCAGCATTGTCTATTATTCAAGAAGGCGGGCAGCGCGCAATGGAAAAATTTAACCGAGTCGACTAAGTATTCGGCTAGCGCTACATCGATTTTCAATGGGAAACTGAGTTTATTATTTGAGGGAAATATGACTGTGACAAACTATGAAACCCTTTTCATTGCTCATCCGGAGAAGGGACCGCGGGTCAAAGAATTCATTGAAAGATTCAAAAAGGTTATCGAGGGGCAAGAGGGAGTCATCTCTCAAGTCGAAGAATGGGGATTGCGAGATCTTGCATACCGCATTCAGAAACAGGGGAAAGGCTATTATACCTTGCTTCAGTATCGCGCATCCGGACGGGCGGTGGAGGAATTAGAACGCAATCTGCGGCTCACAGATGGTATCTTACGTTACTTAACCGTGCGCGATGACGAAGCTAATCAGGCTGCCGCTCAAGCTCCTGCCGTCGACGGGCCGGAGCAGGGCGATAAGCCGCCGCCTGCGACGGATGCGCCGACGACAGATTCTCCCGTGTAACGAATCGGCCTCGAGTGTGCCTGTGGCTGGGTATAATGTAATGGTATTCCGGCCATAATCTGTCGAGCCCAAACTTCATTGAGGCCCGCGTATAATTAGCTAATCCTTGATGAGTGCCGCCCAGGGGAGCTTGAGACCTGACAGAGTTGATGAAGAAAGCCGTCGGGATAAGCTCCTTGAGGTGCTTTGACACGCAAAATTGGACGGTTGTAGCGGCGTCTCGAGTTCTACTTGCCGCGGCTACCGGAAGCATATTGTTGGAAGACTAAGAAATTATAAGGAAGAAGGTAGAATAGCTTATGGCTCAGAGGGAATCTGGCGCGAGAGTCAACCGCGATCGCATGGATGACGATAAAGGCGGTGGTTCACGTCGGCGGCCGATGTTTCGGCGAAAAGTATGTCGCTTCTGTGCGGACAAGACACTCAGAATTGATTATAAGGATGTTCGGACCATTGCTTCCTTTGTAACGGAACGCGGGAAAATGACTCCCAGCCGCATAACAGGAAACTGTGCTCGTCACCAGAGATTGCTAACAACCGCAATCAAGCGAGCACGCAGTGTCGCTTTGCTGCCGTTTACGACTGCAAAAAGCTAAGAAACGATTCTAATTCGATGCAGCGGCTGGAGATCATTGCCAGGTTTTTCCTAGCTACAGCTTCCACGGTAATGCTTTTCTTAGTCGGCGTGACAGCTCCACCGTTCGCCTTCGCGCTCTTCCCACTAGTGCCGCAGCCGGTACTCTCGTTCGGGATAAAGTATGGTCTTATGCGAGGGATGAGCGTCGCAGTCCTTGCTCTGGCGATTCTGTTGTTATGGGGCGGAGAGCAACTCGGGTATGTTTTTTCAATGTTCGTTCTGCTGATCGGGCTATTGTTTTTCTTTCTCGGCCGCATCCGAGTACTCGAAACGTTAGTCTTTTCAACCGCGGCCTTAGTGTTTACCGCCTTCAGCGCTTTGTTATTTATTCTATATGGCTCCTGGCAAGCGATCTTTCACGATGTGAGTCAAAGCCTCAATAATAGCCTCATGTCGGCTGTTGAGATGCATGACAAAATGGGGTTTCCACAGGAAAGCATTGCGGTTCTGAAGGAACGCATTCCCGAGATCGCCGGGACGATTCTCCAGCTGCTCCCGGCGGCAGCTTTCGTCAGT
>JAICEJ010000092.1 GCA_025924215.1 Candidatus Binatia bacterium | reverse complement strand
CCTCGTCCGGAACATTGACGCCGCCCTCAGCTTGAATCGGCTCGACTAAGATGGCGGCGGTTTTCTTCTCGTCGATGGCTTCTTCGATGGCAGCGAGATTATTATAGGGCACCTGGCGAAAACCAGTGGGCAAAGGATCGTAACCCGCGCGGATCTTCTCCTGCCCGGTGGCGGTCAAGGTCGCGAGTGTGCGGCCGTGAAAGGAGTTGTGCGTGGAAAGTATCTCGTACTTACCTCCGAGCTTCTCCAGACCGTAGCGTCGAACCAGCTTGATCGCCGCCTCGTTTGCTTCGGCGCCGCTATTGCAAAAGAAAACCCGCTCGGCAAAGGAATGGTTGCACAACTCGCGCGCCAACTCCGATTGCGGCAGGACGTGGTAGAGATTGGAGACGTGCAGCAGCTTTTTCGACTGCTCCCGAATCGCCCGGACGATGGCGGGGTGACAGTGACCCAAACTGTTGACCGCGATTCCGGCCAGGAAGTCGAGGTACTCTTTGCCCTCGGCATCCCAGACCTTGGTGCCTCTTCCCCTGACTAATGCGATTGGGATGCGGGCATAGGTTCGAGCAACATATTTGTCGGTCAGCGCGGCGATTTCCAAGTTGTTCATTTACTTGCGCACCACCTCAGTCCCAATCCCCTCTTTAGTGAAGATTTCGAGGAGTACCGCGTGTTTTACCCGGCCGTCCACGATGTGGGTCTTACCGACTCCGCCTTTCAAGGCATTGACACAGCATTCAACCTTGGGGATCATTCCAGAGCCGACTACCCCATCCTGAATCATTTTGCGCGCTTGATTTTCTTTCAGCGTGCTCAGTAAGGCGCCTCGCTTATCTTTAACGCCCTCCACGTCGGTCATCATGATCAGCTTTTCGGCGTGAAGAGCTTCGGCGACTTCGCCGGCCACCAGGTCGGCATTGATATTGTAGGTCTCGCCCTCCTGCCCCACGCCGACAGGAGCGATAACCGGAATAAATTTGTTCTGGTCCAGCGACTCGATGACCAGCGGGTTGATACCGATGATATCGCCGACCATGCCGATATCGATGATTTCCGGCGGTGCGCCGTTTGGCGAGGATACGGTAACACTCATTTTTCGCGCCAAAATCAAACCGCCATCTTTGCCGCTCAAGCCGACGGCCAAACCGCCATGCCGATTGATAAGGTTGACGATTTCTTTGTTCACCTTGCCAACCAGAACCATTTCGACGATGTCCAAGGTTGCCTGATCGGTGACACGCATGCCGCGCACGTAGCGGCTGGTGATCCCCATTTTCTCCAGCACCGAATCGATTTGCGGGCCGCCGCCGTGCACCACAACGGGATTGATGCCAACGTACTTCAGCAGCACGATGTCCTGCGCGAAACTCTGCTTCAGCTCCTCGTTTTCCATCGCGTGGCCGCCGTATTTAATCACGAAAGTCTTGCCATAGAAACGCTGAATATACGGCAGCGCTTCCATCAACACTTCTGCCTTGCCGATAAAATCGTCCATGTGCCGGTCTTTAGATTAGAGGATGTAGCGCGAGAGATCTTCGTTCTTCAAGATTGGCGTTAGCCGTTCGCGCACATATTCAGCGTCGATGGCGACTTCTTTGCCGTGCATCTCAGGGGCGGCGAAAGAGACATCATCGAGCAAGCGTTCGAGAATGGTGTGGAGTCGGCGGGCACCGATGTTTTCCATTCGGTCGTTGACATCGGAAGCGATCCTGGCAATTTCTTCGATCGCTCCGGCGCCGAACTTCAAGTGAACTCCCTCTGTTTCGAGCAAGGCTTCGTATTGTTTGATCAGCGCGTTCTTGGGTTCGGTTAAGATCCGAATGAAGTCTTCCTTACCCAAAGAACTAAGCTCTACACGAATCGGAAATCGGCCTTGGAATTCGGGAATCAAATCAGAAGGCTTTGCGGTATGAAACGCTCCTGAAGCGACAAACAAGATATGATCGGTCTTGACCATGCCGTATTTGGTATTGACTGTCGAACCTTCAACGATTGGTAGCAAATCACGTTGCACGCCTTGGCGGGAAACATCCGGACCTTGGCTGGTTTCCCGGCCGGCAATTTTGTCGATTTCGTCGAGGAAGACAATTCCAGACTGCTCCACCCGGCGCACCGCTTCGCTTGTCACCTTGTCCATATCGACCAATTTTCCCGCTTCTTCCTGAGTAAGGATCTCCAAGGCTTCGGGAATCTTGACCGTTTTCTTTTTGGTTTTCTTCGGCATCAGGTTGGAAAACATTTCTTTCAAGTTGAATTCCATGCCTTCCATGCCTTGAGGCGTCAGCACTTCGATCATAGGCATCGCTGACTGGGTGACCTCAATGTCTACAAAGCGCTCGTCCATCTTGCCTTCGCGAAGCATTTTCTTCAGCTTCTCGCGTGTGCTCTGCACTCGGGCGCTATCAATTGCCTCACTATCCATGCCCGCACCCGCTCCGCCGGGCAATAGCAAATCCAAAACGCGCTCTTCGGCGACCTCATGGGCTTTTATTTCAACCTTCTGCTTCTCTTCTTCTTTCACCATGTTGACGGCAAGATCAGTGAGATCGCGGATGATCGACTCGACGTCGCGGCCGACGTAGCCGACTTCAGTGAATTTGGAAGCTTCGACCTTGATGAACGGCGCCTGTGCGAGCTTGGCAAGCCGGCGCGAGATTTCGGTTTTGCCGACCCCGGTAGGGCCAATCATGATGATATTCTTAGGTACGATCTCTTCGCGCAGATCTTCTGAAACCTGCTGACGTCGCCAGCGGTTGCGCAGCGCGATAGCCACCGCGCGTTTGGCGTCTCTTTGTCCGACAATGTAACGATCGAGCTCAGAAACGATTTCCCGTGGCGTCATCACCGGCGCGGGGTAAGAATCCGACGAATCAGGCAAGGCTATGATCGGTTCATGCTTCATTAGAATACGTAACTCCTAGCAACTTCAAAGACAAAAGCAAATACTCTTTTATTGCGGAAACTACGGTTTCCTGCGTCTATCGAAGTGGCTCACGTTTACGCCAGCTCTTCAAACGTAAGCTGCTCGTTTGTATAGACGCAGAGACTGGCGGCCACGCGCATCGATTCTTCAGCAATCGCGCGCGCGTCAAGCTGACTGTGCTTCACAAGTACCCGAGCTGCTGCCAATGCGAAATTTCCTCCCGAACCGACAGCAATGATGCCATCGTCGGGTTCTATCACATCGCCGGCTCCGGAAATCACCAACAGATCATTGATGTCGGCGATGATTAGTAGCGCTTCCAGTCGTCGCAAAATTCGATCTGTGCGCCAATCCTTCGCGAGCTCCACTGCCGCCCGCTTGAGATTGCCGTTGAACTGTTCCAGCTTGGCTTCAAACTTCTCGAACAAAGTAAATGCGTCGGCGGTGGCGCCGGCAAAACCGGCGATGACTTTGTCGTGATGAAGCTTGCGCACCTTCCGGGCGCTATGCTTCATCACGGTTTGACCGAGACTCACCTGTCCGTCGCCGACGACCACCACTTTTCCTCGGTGTCGAATCGCTAGTATTGTCGTTCCTTCAAACATCGCTCAACTCACCATTCATCTTTCAAATTTCGACGATCCACGATTCGAAGATAATCTCACGGTAACTCGCGCGTATCGCTTAAGGCCTGCTTCAGGCGCGTGGATGAGCTTTATCGTACACCGCCGTCAACTGATCCAAGTTTAGGTGCGTATAGTGTTGAGTTGTGGAAAGACTCGCATGGCCAAGCATTTCCTGTATCACTCGAAGATCGGCGCCGCTATTTAAAAGGTGAGTAGCAAACGTGTGCCGCAAACCGTGCGGACCGATATGCACCGGGATCCCGCAAGCTTTCAAATGCTTTTCAACGCTGCGCCCTACGCTTCGGGTCGTCATCCTTTTGCCACGGCGGTTAAGAAAGACAGCATTTTCGCCTTGGCAGGGCAGATTCCAATTCTTTTTATGTTCTAAACTATAATCTTGTAGCGCTTGCATTGCTATCGTGCCAATCGGCACGACGCGCTCTTTGGAGCCTTTTCCGATCACTCGGATGATGCCCAGCTGAAAATCAATATCACTCCAGTTAAGCCCGACCAATTCACTGGCCCGTATTCCCGTCGAATAAAACACCTCGAGCATGGCTCGATCGCGCACATCCAACGATCCTTTGATCGCCATACCACCCAGGAGCTGGAACACATCGTCCACGGACAGGAAAGAGGGCAGCGGCTTGTCCTGCTTGGGCGTCTGAATCAGCAATATAGGGTTTGTTGCGATCTGCCCGCTGGCCGCCAAATATTTAAAGAATCCTTTCAGCGCCGCCAGCTTGCGTCCCACAGAACTCTTTTTGCGATGCTTGTTTATTGAAGCCAGGTAAGCGCGCACGATATGGATGTCCAGTCTTTGCTCGTTTATGTTCCCGTTTTCGTCCAGACAAAAATCGCTATCGCGAAGAAACTGCTGGAACTGATTGAGATCGCTTAGGTAATTTCTCAGTGTGTGCGACGAGAGATTGCGTTGATCGCGGAGATGATCGATAAATCTCTTAATAAGCTCGTTCACTTGTGCTGCTGGGCCAGATCTTTCAAAGGATAACATGCCGCCCCATCAAACGAAATCGGCAGGTTCAATGTTTCTGCTGTCCACCGAACTCGACAGCTGACTTCAAAGTTAAATAAATCTGAGCTAGAGTTCTGCTAACTCGCGCGAGCCAAATGTTGGAAGAAAGAATATCTTTCGGTAGTAGCGGCGCTAAGAATATCGTTGGCATACTGCATCATCCGGCCGGCGATTTGCCCTGCGGTGCGATTATTCTGTGCCACGGCATGGACTCCAACAAGGACAGCGAAAAATTGATTTCTCTCAGTCGCGGTTTAGCTGCAAGCGGGTTTCTCACGCTCAGATTTGATTTTGCATACGTCGGCGAATCCAGCGAGAGGTTTGAAGATATCACCTACAGCGGCGAGGTCGAGGACCTGCGCGGGGCATGTTCTTTTATCCGCGAGCGTTATTCTGGCGACATCGGAATTCTCGGATCCAGCATGGGCGGCACTGTGGCTTTGCTGTTTGCTGCCGAAGATCCAGCCATTGCTGCTCTCGTCACGATCGCCGCGCCGGTACACCCTGAAGCGTTCCCGCGCCGGATTCTCAGCCCGGACGCATTGCAAAAATGGCGGGACCGCGGCTTTACCTTCTACAACAGGCAGCGGCTTAATCTGGCGTTGCTTGAGGACTTAGAATCCCTCAATGTCATCGAATCCGCGCGCAAAATCGCTTGTCCGGTACTGATCATTCATGGCGAAAGCGACGAGGTCGTGCCGGTCGAAGAAGCGCATGAACTGAACGCATGCATCCCGAATAAAAAAAAATTGTTGATATTACAAGGAACCGACCATCGCCTGTCCAATCCGCTTATGATGCAGCAAGCTCTTACCGAAGCCGTCGATTGGCTCACGGCACACGTTGGTCGTCGTGCCAGATGAAAAACATTCGTACATCCCCGCGTGTGCTTTTCGCTCTTATCGCTCTATTGGCGATTGGCTGTGGTCGCGATCTCAGTACTGCGCAAGGCGTAACCGAAGCCTTCGTCGATCACCATTATGTGAGTTTCGACTTGCAAAAGGCCAAAGATTACACTGTCAGTATCGCTTTGGACAAGGTTAATGACGAGATCAGGTTAACCACCGGTCAAACAATCGATGCCTCGACTCAGAAGCCTCGAGTCAACTACCGGCTACTAGAGAAAAAGGAAGGAGAACGGCGAGCCTCTTTTCTTTACGAAGGGACGATACAATCCCACGATGGCACCTCTTTCACCCGCAAGTGGTTGATAGCCGCGCGTAGAGACGGAGATCACTGGCGCGTGTCGAACTTTACCGAATCTGACTGATAGAGCCTACGCTTTCAGCCTGCATTTATGTTGGAGGCTCCTGCCGGCTGCGCGTGCACCGTGACCGGCGGAACTGCCTTAGTTTTGGTTTTAATCTGCAATGCCAGTCCCGCGGCGACCAGCGCAATCACCCCGCCTGAAAAAAAGGCAGAATGATAGTCGCCCAACCAGGTGCGAAGCGCGCCCGCGCTTGAAGCCATAATCGCCGCGCCGATCTGATGCGACATAAAAATCCAGCCATAAACCTTACCAACGTTTTGCTTGCCGAACGTGTCCGCAGTGATTGCCATCGACGGCGGCACTGTGGCGAACCAATCCAATCCGTAAATCACTGCGAAAAGAAAAAATCCTGAAATGCTATGAACAAACGGCAGCATGAGCAGCGAAAGCCCACGGAGCGCGTACACCAACGCCAGCCATCGTTGCGGCTGGACACGGTCAATCATCCAACCTGAAAAAATCGTGCCGACCATATTGAGCGCGCCCATAACGCCGAGTAAAGACGCCGCAGTGATCTGTGGAATACCTCGGTCGATCTCGTGGGGAATCAAATGGGTGCCGATTAGACCGTTGGCGGTTCCGCCGCAAACAAAGAAGCTCGCGGCCAATAGCCAGAAGGTTGGATGGGAAATCACTTCGCGCGCTGTGATAGTGGCATTGCCAGATCGCATGCCCCGCAGTGAAGCCACCCCACCTGAACTTGCACCCGCCGGGTCTCCCGCTCCATAAGGTTCCAGTCCGACTTCAGACGGGTCATCGCGCATGAAAAAGTAAATCAGCGGCACCAAGATAATAGCAACAATGATCAACGCCATGGATCCCATACGCCAGCCGGCATAAGTGATTGCGGCCATGAACAAAGGCAGAAAGATTATCTGCCCGGTCGAACTGGCGCTGCCAAGAATACCCAGTGCCAGGCCGCGTCTGGCGACAAACCAGCGGTTCCCCACGGTCGCCGTGAGAACCGAGCCCACCCCGCCGGCCCCGAGTCCAACGACCACTCCCCAAACCAGAAAAAATTGCCAGAACTGATCCATCGCCATCGTGCCGCTTACGCCGAAAATCAATAGAGCCAGGCTGCCAATCATGACTTTGCGCGGACCATATTTGTCGATCAGCCAGCCGCTGATTGGCGCAGCAACGCCAAATAGCAATAGATTCATGCTGACGGCCGAGGCGATCAGGGCTCGGCTCCAGCCAAACTCAGCTTCTAAAGGGTGAATCAGCACCGACGGCGAGGAACGAACCCCGGCACTGGTCAATGTTGTCAGAAAGACAATCGATAAAACGAACCAACCATAATAAAAAGGCAAGGATAGCGGCGGGCGCGCTGCGGTACCTATCTTGTTGTTCTGCATTATTTTATATAAACCAGTTCGGGCTTACTTCACAAACCCGGTCGGTCGCTGAAATCATCCGGGTAACACTTTGTAACTATACGGACAGCTGCACCAAGAACCTAACCGGCGCGCTGAGATTATAGGGTCGCGATGAAAGAAAAATTATCCTTGCTGGTGGTCTTCGTTTGGCTACTCGCTTTCGTTGTTGAGGCAACTGCAGACTTTCCGGAGGAAATCCCTTTTGTCCCGACGCCCATCGAAGTCGTCGACAAAATGCTCGAGATGGCTCAGATCCAGAAAAATGATGTGGTGTATGACCTCGGCAGCGGCGATGGACGGGTCGTGATTCGCGCCGCCAAGAAGTACGGCGCGCGCGGCGTCGGCATCGAGATGGACCAGACGCTCCTGGATAAAGCGCGCAAATCCGCCGAGGTGGAAGGCGTCAGTCACTTAGTCGAATTTCGCGCAGAAGATGCTTTGAAGACCGACCTCTCACCGGCAACAGTGGTAACGCTTTACATGCTTCCATGGTTCAATGAAACTATGAAGCCCAATTTCAGAAATTACCTTAAACCGGGATCCCGCATTGTGGCTCACGACTTCGGCATCGAAGGGTGGACACCCGATAAGACCGAAAAGTTACCTGAACCGGAAAAGAAAGCCGGCGGATACGTACACTACCACACCATTTTTTTATGGAATGTCCGTGAGAACTAAACTCCGCGATTCGCAACGGACGTTTAGGCGGAAGCCAGCAACACTGCCGAAGTGAGTTCGGCAAGCACAACCTTCAGTAACCTGGATATCGATTTATCGCTGCAAACTACCCCAGTGAGCCGGTCATGCAGCACTGCGCGGTAGTGCCAGCCTTGTGAATCATCGTGATCCAGCGCGGGCTTTAAGGATGACGACGGCATCTCCCGTCCCAGGCTAGACATGAGCTTGTACAAAGCTTCACGCGTGCTCCATAAGCGATAGAATGCCGCAATCCGATCAGCATCTGGTTGCTGCATTAGCCAAAGCTGCTCGTCAGGTTCAAATGCCGCTTGGCTAAGAGCGACAATATCACGATCGGGATGGTTGACTTCTAGATCGAAGCCCAACATCACGTCGGTGCTGAGCGCGCAGCCGACCCAATTCCCACTGTGAGAGATGCTGAAGTTTGGCGGTGCGGATTGTCCACCGGCAAAGAAAAGCTTTGGAGCGGATCCCACCCGATCTATGACTGTGATGGCATGAACCGGCACATTCATCATCTTGGAAACCGCTAATCGAAGGAGCATTCGCCCAACCAGGAACTGCCGCTTACGCTGTTTCCGCGCAAATCTGGAGTATCGGTAAGCCTCGGACGCGGCGAGTCGCTGCTCGAAACCAGCGACAGCAAACTCAGTTACCCGTCGAATGTCGAGCAACCAGACCGCTGCGCAGCGGCTGTTTCGCTCATCCATCGGCAAGTTTTACGAAATCACCTTTCAAAGCCACGCCAGCGATGATCGCCCCCGCGTGGCATTCGAACTCGGTCGCGCTCGACAGTACTTTTTTGTTGTAATAACTGACGATGTTGATGACCGCGTTTGCGCCCAGTTGCTGCGCGCGTGTTTGGAGTGCCACCATAGCTGAAAGGAAGGCCCAATTGCAGGCTTTCTCGTCGGATTTGCCAAACGCATTGGTCTTGCGATTGGATACATCGCTGCCTAAATTCGTTAAAACCTGCGCCGGCAATTGATCACCAAAGTAGAACTTTACTGAACCATCAAGCTTCTCCTGCGCGTCCTTAACTTCCATGGCAATCGCAATCGGCAGGAGATGTCTCGTGTCGCGCCCATGTGCGGGTAAACCGATTGCCAGACACAAAATCAAAACTGCCACCGACATCACATTTGCCATTTGGTTCTCCTTCGACTTTCGTCGCACTGCCAGTTTCACCTCAATCGTACCTCTTGAAGATCAACGAAGTATTAATACCGCCGAAGGCGAAATTGTTGGACATGACATATTCGCATTCGAGATGCCGGCCGGCGCCGACAATGTAGTCGAGATCGGCACAGTGCGGATCAATCCGGGAAAGATTGATCGTCGGCGCAAACCACGCTGCGCGCATCATCTCGATGCTGATCCATGATTCCAAAGCGCCGCAAGCTCCGAGCGTGTGTCCCATGTAGCTTTTAAGAGAACTGATCGGCACCTGGCTGCCGAAAACTTGCCGTGTAGCTTGCGATTCCGCGATATCGCCGTGTTCGGTCGCGGTCCCATGAGCGTTGACGTAACCGATAGATGATGGCGGGATACCGGCGTCAGCCAGCGCCAACTCCATCGCAATTTGCATAGTGCGCGCATTTGGCTGAGTGATGTGACTCCCATCGCTGTTGGTGCCGAAGCCGAGCACTTCGGCAAAGATTTTAGCGCCGCGCGCGCGGGCATGTTCGAGATCTTCCAGAACCAAGCTGCCAGCGCCCTCGCCAAGGACCAGGCCATCGCGCTCTGCATCGAAAGGGCGCGGTGTCGAGTCGGCGGCTTCGTTGCGCGCGCTGGTGGCAAATAGAGTATCAAAAACTGCTACCTCGGTGACGCACAGTTCTTCGGCACCGCCGGCAATCATCGCTCGCTGAAGCCCGTTGCGAATCGTCTCATATGCGTACCCGATGCCTTGACTACCCGAGGTACAAGCGCTGGAGGTTGTAACAATCCGGCCCGTAATGCCCAAAAAAACCCCGAGATTTACCGGCGCGGTATGCCCCATCATTTTTATGTAAGTGGTCGCATTGATGCCCTTGGTACTTTTTTCATCGATCATCTTGCCGAAATCGCAAATAGCTTTGGGGGTGCCGGCCGAGGAGCCATAGGCGATGCCCAAGTGCCCGCTTTTCAACAGCGGGTCATCGAGCAGCCCGGCATCGAGTAAAGCTAATTCGCTGGCGCGGGTAGCCATCAAAGCTACTCTGCCCATGCTGCGGGTTGCCTTGTTCGTGTAGCGTTCCGACAGCTCAAACGGGGCCGCCGGCGCGCCCAGTAATGTATTCAGACCATCATAGTCGGACCACTCCGGCATGCGCATGACGGCATTGCGATAGCTTCCCAAGCACGCCCGAATGCTGGTCCAGTGGTTGCCGATGGGACTGATACCAGCCATGCCGGTGACCGCGACCCGTCGCCTCATATGAGCCCGCCATTGACCGAGATGACTTGGCGAGTGATGTACGCCGCCCCATCCGTAAGCAGGAAACTCACTGCTGCCGCGACCTCTTCGGGAGTGCCGGTTCGACGCGCAGGAATCAGTTTTAGTATTTCATCCACAGGCGCATGATCGATCATTTCTGTCTCGATCAGCCCCGGAGCGACGCAGTTTACGGTGATCTCGCGTTTTGCCAGCTCCAGTGCCAGCGCTTTAGTCGCCCCAATGATACCGGCCTTGGCTGCGCTATAATTCACTTGACCGCGATTGCCCATCAACCCGGACGCCGACGCCAAAGTGACAATCCTCCCCGGCGCTCGGCGCCGCACCAACGGCATGATCAAGGGATTGAGCACATTATAGAAACCGTCGAGATTTGTTCTGAGAACAACGTCCCAATCGTCTCCTGACATGGCGGGAAAAACATTGTCGCGAGCAACGCCGGCGTTACATACGACACCGTAGTAACAGCCATGCCGCTCAACGTCCTCTTCCAATGTTGCTGCGGCGGTGGCGCGATCGCCAATATCGAATTGCAAGACGCGAGCTTGCCGGCCGAGTGCGACAATGGATCGGCCTAATTCATCGGCCTCTTCGCGGCGCGCGCGGCAGTGCGCCACGATGTCGTAACCATCCCGCGCGAGCCGATAAGCGATGGCTTTCCCGATGCCGCGGCTGGAGCCGGTTACCAGGACGGTTTTATTCATTCGAGCTTCCTCTGATGAAATCAACGGCGTTAGCCGGTTGAAATACCGTGAGCGTGGCTGTGGCCACTTCTTGATCCTCATGCTCGATACGGCACTGAAAAGAGCCTAATCCATTGTCGCTCTGCAACACGCGCCGGACATGGACTCTGAGCAAGCTGCCCGGACTGAACATCGGCAGAGTACATTCATAGCGTCTTGCTCCGAGTAAAAACCCGGGCTTGACGGCTTCGCCGCGCGCATAAGCGGTATATCCTGCGAAAGCAGCTATGGTTTGGGCCATGTATTCGAGACCCACCCATGCGCCGACGCCGTCCGCCGCGCAGAACAAGCTATCAAGCCGGATATGCACCTCCGCGCACAGGCTCTCTTCATCTGCCGCGATTACCCGATCCAGTAGCACCATTGCGCCACTGTGCGGAATCAACGACCTAATATCCGGCCAACTCATCTCATCCTTCGAAATCAAAAGATCCAACCTATTCGCATCCCTCTGCTAAGACATCTCACTGCCGTGAATGGAAACCACATAGAGCCTCGTCACAAAATTGAGAATCTGATGTCAGGCGACGTCGTCTCATCCCCTGCCAAAAACGAGGGCTGCATTGGCGCCCCCAAAAGCGAACGAGTTGCTCAATATCCAATCCAAGGGCCGGCCAAGATGGCTACCCGGTTCCGCCACATTCAGCGCCGGCAGGGTCGGATCGCGTATGCCATCCCAGAGATGCGGCGGGAATCTGCCGGCGGGGTTATCATCCTGCATCGCCAACCAACACAATCCAGCCTCGATGGCCCCAGCGGCACCCAGCGCATGCCCGGTGAATGGTTTAGTCGAGCTCACCGCAACCGCATCACCGAAGAGCGCGTGGATGAGGCGCGCTTCCATGGCGTCGTTCTGCACAGTTCCAGTACCATGGAGGTTTACGTAGTCGATCGTCTCGGCAGAAACTCCAGCGCGTGAAAGAGCCCGTTCGACCGCAAGACGCGCCCCCGCGCCGCTCGGGTCCGGAGCTGACATATGATAGCCGTCAGACGATTCGCCCCAGCCGCGCAGTGCGACAGGTCCGGGCTCACGGCTCATTAAGAACAGCGCGCCGCCTTCGCCGATATTGATGCCATTGCGATTATGGCTAAGCGGATTGCATCGTGTCGCACTGACGGATTCGAGGGCGGCAAAACCGGCAACCGTAAACCCGCATAGGGTATCCACGCCGCCGGTTAAAACCGCATCGCAAACCCCCGCGCACAGCAAACGAGCGGCGCTGGCAAGAGCCTTGGCGCTGGAGGCGCAGGCACTCGAATGGACGTATGCCGGCCCCCAAACGCCAAGCTCGTCTGCAAGCAGAGTAGCCAGAGAGCTCAATTCCTGCTGCCCATAGTGGAACTCGTCCGGCAGGCTTCCAATCCTGGTGAAGTGACGAATCGCGGCTTCGCTCTCGGCGATTCCGGAAGTACTGGTGCCGATCACAATCCCGAGACGCCCTTTGCCATAGTGCTCAATCGCGCTATCGACCGCAGTTCGGATCTGCGCCAATACAGCCAATGCCACTTGGTTGTTACGGCTCCTTGCGATGACGTCCAAATGGCTGACTGCGGGCAGCGGTAGCTCGGCATCGATGCGGCCCAGGGGCAGCAGTCTTCCAGGCGAATACTCCTCAGACAACGAAACCCCGCTTTGCCCTGTATTCAGCAGCCGCTGTTTCACCTGCTCACCGGAATTCCCTAATGGGCAGACGATTCCAAGT
>JAICEJ010000091.1 GCA_025924215.1 Candidatus Binatia bacterium | reverse complement strand
TTCCTTGAACAAGAGTAGGTGTACCTTCGGTAACTGACTTTTCCGCCATGGCTACAATCCTGAAATGGCGCTTAGGATACCATCCCTTGCATAGGACCGAAAGTGAGACCGACATTTCGCTAGCGAGGTTCCATCAAGACGTGATCGTCTGACAAAAGCCACCGCCACCATCGTGATTGCTACGTCAGGAAATTTTCCGCCTCGGGAATCTAGCACTGGCCGTCGCAAGCTATCAGCGCGCACGCTTGATCTCGTGAGCTTACTCTCGAACGTTTCTTGTTAATCCTGAATTGCGCCGGCTACAACGGCGCCAGGCAATTGTGCTAGCATATCACTATGGATTTGTTCGAGTCCGACCAGTCGAAGGAGCAATCGGCTCGCGCCCCGCTCGCGGAACGGATGCGTCCGCGAAACCTGGATGAATTCGTCGGTCAAAAGCATCTCCTCGGACCGGGGCGGATTCTAACCGAGATGGCTGATAGCGGCCAGCTCAGATCCTTAGTTCTTTGGGGTCCGCCGGGCAGCGGCAAAACAACTTTGGCGCAGATTCTTGCCAGCAAGACAGGTGCGCGATGCGTTCATTTCTCGGCCGTCACCTCAAGCGTCAAGGACCTGAAGAAAATTATAGACGAGGCCGAACGGCTCGGTCGTGCGGGCAAGAATACGGTCCTCTTCGTCGATGAGATTCATCATTTTAACAAGTCACAACAAGATAATTTTCTGCCTTACGTCGAACGCGGCACGCTTGTTTTGATCGGCGCCACCACCGAGAACCCATCCTTCGAGGTCATCTCTCCCCTGCTTTCTCGGGCTCAGGTTTTGGTGCTAAAAACCTTATCGACTGAGGAGATCGGTGCGATTGTCGATCGTGCCTTAGAAGATAATGAGCGGGGGCTGGCGAACATGCATTTAAAAATTTCGCCGGAAGGTCGGGACTTCTTGGTCGAGCATTCCCAAGGCGATTGCCGCATCGCCTTGAATACCTTGGAAACCGCCTCGGCTTTGGCGCATCGCGCAGAGGTCAGTGAAATCGGCCTGACACACGTGCAAGAGGCGCTGCAGTTAAGGCCGCTTCGGTATGACAAGACCGGCGAAGAGCATTACAACGTTATCTCGGCATTCATCAAAAGCCTGCGCGGCAGCGACCCTGATGCCGCTTTATATTGGATGATGCGCATGATCGAAGCGGGCGAGGATCCTTTGTTCATTGCGCGTCGGATGGTCATCTTCGCTGCCGAAGATATCGGCAACGCGGATCCCGGCGCATTGCAAGTCGCAGTGGCGGCCAAGGATGCGTTTCATTTCATCGGCCTACCGGAAGGTAGGATACCACTTGCCCAGGCCGCGACGTATCTAGCCACCGCGCCGAAATCCAATGCTTCCTATTTGGCAATGCTGGCAGCAACGCAGGATGTTGAGCAACGCGGTGCTCTGCCTGTTCCTCTCCATCTTCGCAATGCGCCGACTGGTCTGATGAAAAAACTGGGATACGGCAAGGACTACCAGTACGCCCACAACTTTCCCGATCATGTGGTCAAGCAACAGCATCTACCGGAGGAACTGAAAACACGAAAATATTATGTGCCGTCAGATTCCGGGTACGAGAAGCAGATCAAAGAGCGACTCGAGCTCTGGCAAAGGAAAAAGCACACATCGGAAAGCTAACCCCGTGAAGTGATCAATCGGTCCTGCAGCCGTCAATCGCCGAATCTGCAGCACGACTCGCCGTGAAGTTATCTACATCGGGTGATGGCTTCGGGACGCATGACAGAGTTTCTGGGAACAAGCGATAACAACGTATTTGGCGTACCCTGCACCAATTCGCTTTCCAGGCATCCTTTTTCAGAAGTCCGACATCTAAACCAGCAAAAGTTATAGTCAAAGAAAGAGCACACATGAAGGCAACAAAATCCATCAGTGCCATTTATGCTGGTCTAGCAATGTTATTGGGAGTGTTTATTGCGGGAGAGCTTTTCGGCGCCGATACAGTTCGCAGGAGCAATCCTTGCCGGCCGAGCTCGGAGCCGATCATGATTTGATTGTTGACTAGAGTCTTGTGCCTTTAGGGTTGTCTTTGGTTCAAGAACTCCTTGTATGTTGCTCCTCGAAGGCCGATCCTCATAACCCAAAGAGTTGCTTGGCATTTTTATAAAGAATTGCGTTTTGCGTCGTCCGAAAGTTCTTTGTGATCGCGCAGATGTTTCAGATTGACGGGAAATTCGTTGGTCCAATGGGGAACTCGAATGCGAGCAGGAAATGCTCCGCAGCGAGGAACGAAATCGAAACGTCGTCCGCGGTCAAGCAAAATTTCCCGGCTCTCGCTACTCCTGCCGTGTGGCCGCCAAAATTCGTATCCGCAATATGGCGACTATCCGCGTAATCTAGCGCACACCGACTTTCCCTCTGATCCGCCCACTGTGCGCGCCGCGCTCAATACGCGTGCCGACGGCGCTTTTCGAACCGGCTTGACCAGAGCTCCGGATAACGAAAGTTCTAGTTGGCGGGCAACATTTCGGTGCGGGTCTTTGTATCGACATCCGAGATAAGCTGGCGCAAATTGGTGATCTGATCGCGAGTCTGCAGCAAAGTTGATCCCATCTCGCCTGAGTCGTCCGTTGGCGACCCTCCATCTTCATCAAGCTCCCTGAGACCCCATCGACCAATGACAATTTTGAGATCGGGGAAGGACGCGTGCAGGCGCTTCGATAGATAGCGAACCTGAATCAACTCATCAGGGGCTACGGTTGCAATACAAACCAGAGCTGGATTGCCTTCGCTCACCCGTGCTATTACTTCCGCGGCCAAAGCAGCCGACGACAGGACCTCCACTAAACAATTTTTTGAAACCAGTAGCTGGCGAAGCATCAAAAGAGCGACCTCATCCCCCTCGCCACGCGCCGGGCAGCCGATGATCTTTATTCGTGGCAACGGGTCGGTAGTGACTGGCGCTGTTGCCCCATCTCCGGATAGTGCGGATCGCTGCAGGTCGATTCCAACGATCTCGATAATCTCGCGCATCGCTTTGAACAGGAAGAGTTCCTCATCATCGCTTAGATTGTTACGCCGGCGATCCTCCTTGGCATAACTCAACGCTGGCATAAGCAATTCATCATAGGCCCGTTCAGGTTCATGATTTTTAAGATATTGCTGAAGGATTTCGATCGCCTCGGCCTGATCCATGGCTAACAAGCGTTGGTAAAAACTGACTTGCATTTCCATCGCCGGCTCGTCGCTCAAAAGCACCTGGACAAAATCAAGCTGGGGAACGTGCTTGGCAAAAACGAGCAGGCAGACGGTCAACGGTGTTGCCAGAAGAAGTCCTACCGGTCCCCAGAGCCAGGTCCAGAACGCGATCATCATCAGCAGCGGCACCGGCGACACTCCGATACTTCTGCCGTACAGCAACGGCTCGAGCAGCATATTGATGATAGTTTTCAAGACCAAAAAAAGTCCAACAACCAGCAACGGCCACCACCAATCGGTGAAAACCCCCATGCTCATAATCGTCGGCAGTGCCGCCGCCGTCCAAAATCCGATGACTGGTATAAACAGCAATGGAACGGATAAGAACCCCCAGAGAAAAGCGTAGGGGAGACCGATTAGAAAAAGCGCGACGGATATGATGATGCCAAAGCAGCCGTTGATGGTAATCTGCATTAGCAAGTAGCGGCTGATACGCTGGCCCGCCTCTTCCAGTGCCTTGGTCGTGACCGTCAAATGAGCGTAGCCGATAAGCCGAATCAACCGATTGCGCAGGTCTTCGCGTTGAGCAAGCATAAATATCAGCAAGCCCAACACCAGGGTGGCGCTGGCGATCGGTTGAATCAAAGGTCCTAAATAAAGCGAGCGCCAGGAAACCGTCGGTTCAGCTTGAACGATAATCGGCCGCCGGTTGTTAGCCGCCCGAGAAGCTTCACCCTGCTCAATTTCATCTTTAACCTCGTCGACAGTTTCCTGTACCTGCTCCAACACGCCACCTTTTCCCATTCCCCGTAAATCCCGGACCTTCTGGCGAATGTTCTGTCGATATTTGGGCAGTTCTTCAGCAAGGCTCGTGACTTGGGAAACCGTGGCCCAGCCGATCATCGCCAGCACAGCAAAAGTAAGAGCGATAACAATGGTAACCGACGTGCCGCGTCCAAGCCCTGCCTGCTGAATTCTTGTGACAATGGGGGCGAGCAAAAAAGTCAACAGAATTGCCAAGGCAAACGGGATCAGCACCGCTTGCGCCCAATAGAAACCAACAATCACCAGGACAGTCACAGCAACAGTGAAAGGATTTACCCTGCCAACAGAACGGCTAATGCGGCTTGTTATAATCGAACGATCTTCCGGCAATTTGTTTCCTTCCATTGGCTGCTGAGTGTCCGAACCCAGGTATCTCAGCCCGCTGTCTAGTCCGAGTATACTCAACGAGATACGAGAAGCAGGTACCTATTTCCGTCTATTCCGCATATCGCCTCGTGAATCTGTTATCAACTATAAACAACGAGACAATCAACCGCGCATGGCCTATACCGCCCTCAGCGCTTGAATGATATTCAACCGCGATGCTCGCAGGGCCGGCAGAAAACCGCCGATCAGGCCCATGAGCAGGGAAAACCCCAGCGACGTTGCGATGATCGAAGGCGACAGCGCGAAAGAGAAAGCAAGCTCAGAGAACGAACCGAAGTTCAGCGTCGAAATGCTGAAAAACTGCAATAAGGAAGCTAAACCCAAACCGGCTATACCACCTGCCAAAGACAATACGAAGGATTCGCTCAAAAAGGCCAGCAGAATGCTGCGGCGAAAAAATCCTAAAGCCCGCAACGTGCCGATTTCCACGGTTCGATTAGCCACGGCGCCATACATTGTGATCATCGCGCCGATGGTCGCTCCGGTGCTGAAAATAATGGTCACAAAGATACCGAGGATTCGAATGAACTTGGCCATCATCTCGGATTGTTCTTCGAAAAATTTCTTCTCACGTTTCGCGACGAAATACTGCAAGCGGTTGTCCGATTCGAATGCCGCCGCAATTTCCGAGAGATCGTCGGGCTGTTTTAGCCTCATCGTGATTGTCGAAAACGATGAGCGCTTGAACGCATCCATGATTTGATTGCTGTCACCCCAAACCTCCGATTCAAAACCACTGCCGTCCGCCTCAAAAATACCCACCACCGTCCAAAGATCGCCGCCGAACTTCATCTTCTCGCCGATCTGCGCTCCGGTGAATCGATGGGTGATGCCGGCGCCGGCGATGACTTCACGCGCGCCCCAGCGAAACATCCGCCCTTGGACGATTCTTACCTGCGGCCGCAGGGGGAACGCGGCCGATTCGACGCCCCGCACAATGACGTTGCTGATTCCTGGCGCGCCGATCTTGTTGAGATTGATGATCACCACGGCTTCCTTGGAGCTCATCGGCCGCCCATCGGCAAAGCTTGCGACCAGGGGCATGTTGCTGATGATACCCGCCGCGTCTCGATCAAGAATGCTCATGATTTCGCTCATGGCCGCCTTGCGCGCCACAATCAGATTATCATCCGAACCGGTCGAACGAAGCGTCTTCTCGACGCCGTTGGCCATCATCAAGACGGCGGTGAAAACGAAAACCACCAAGGCAATGCCGAGTATCGTGATCACCGTAGTCAAGCGGCGCGACGAAGAACTGCGCAGAATGTATTTAAGCGGAATTTGCATCTATCCGACGTGCCTGAGACCTTCGACGATGCGCGTGCTCAAAACCCGCCGCAAAGGTATCAGCGAGGCTGCCAGGCCTACGACGAGAGCGGAAACACAACCCAGGACAATGGTCTCCGGTTTGATGTAAAAAACCGGGAACCAGCCTTTGGGCAGCGCCGTTTGAAATCCCTCCACTGCCGGCACCGTGACCAGCAGTCCGAGGGCGCTTCCGAGTGTAGAGAGTATCAAAGCTTCGCCGGCAATGAGAAAAAACAACTGTCCGGCGGAAAAGCCTAGCGCTTTGAGCACGGCGAATTCGTGCGTTCGTTCGCGCGCCGACATCACCATGGTATTGGCCAGGACCAGCAGGATGATCCCGATGATGACAAAAGACATGATATTCATGGCGGTAATGACCGCGCTGGCTGCCGATAGAAAGCTCTGTTGAAATGCTCGCTCAGTCTCGGTCTTGGTCTCGGCGCGCGAATTGGCAAACAACTGATCGATCTCTTGCGAGATCGACGCAGAGCCGTCCGGGTCATCGATGCGCACGATGTACCAACCGATCTCTCCCGATCGCTGCGGCATGTCCTGGCGCACCCGTTCCTCGAGATATTGATAGTGAAACATCATGCTCGCCGGATCGGTGGTCTGGTCCTTGGGTTGGTAAATGCCGCGGACAACGAACTCCCACTGCCCCGGATAGACATCTCCCTCAATGAGCATAATGTCGCCCAGATCGAGATTATAGCGACGCGCGATATCGACACCGATGATGCAGGCATTGCGCTCTCGTTTGAAAGCTTCGAACTGTTCGCGCGCGACAACGAACTCGGGGTAAACATCGAAAAACGTTTCGGAGTCCACGGCCAAACGAGCAAAAAACTGGTTTTTGTCGATATAGACGCCGGAGAACCAACTCGCATAAGTGACTTTGTTGACGCCGCGCACCTGAGCGATGCGGTCTCTATATGCCAGCGGCAAAGGAAAAACGAATGACACGGCGTGCCGGGTGATCAACCGATTGGCCGCCGACGCTTCGACCCCCGCGTGCCACGCCGTCACCACGGTTCGCAAGAGCGCAAACGCCATAACGGCGACGCCGATTCCCGTCAACGTCAAAACACTTCGTAGCTTGTGACGCAGCGTATTGCGGAGGAGAAGCTTGAGCAGTTCCACCACTTCTTCCTACGCCAATTCGCCCTTATCTAAATTCCGTACTGACCGCGCGCGTTCGGCAGCGCGCGGGTCATGAGTCACCATAAGAATCGTCTTGTTAAGCTCGCGGTTCAATCGATGCATCAATTCCAGCACCTCCTCGGCCGAGACCTTGTCGAGATCGCCGGTCGGCTCATCGGCAACCAGGATCGCCGGGTCCGTCGCAATCGCTCGAGCGATGGCGACGCGCTGTTCCTGGCCGCCGGAAAGCTGCCGTGGAAAGTGATGCATACGCTCGCCGAGACCGACAACCTCTAAAGCAGTTTCCGCATGACTGCGCCGTTCCTTCCGAGAAAGCGGGGTCAGAATCAGCGGCAGCTCGACATTCTCCAACGCAGTGAGCACGGGGATGAGGTTGTAGAACTGAAAGATGAACCCGATATTGTGCGAGCGCCACACAGCCAATTCGGTTTCGCTCAATTCGGTAATATCGGTATCGCCGATCAGGATTTTGCCCGAGGTCGGCTTATCGATGCCGGCGATCAGATTCAACAGAGTGGTTTTGCCCGAGCCAGACGGCCCCATAAAGGCCAGGAAGTCTCCCTCTGCAATCTTAAGCGAAATATTGCGCAGAACGGGAATTTCCAGGCTGTCACGCTGGTAGGACTTGAACAAATCGACAATTTCGATGAGCGCAGATTCCATGGGTGCATTGCAAAACTACGGTCCCTTTACGGCAACTTTCGCGCCCGCTTCGATCCGATCATCAACCTTGGCGATGATCTTGTCGCCCTCTTTGATGCCGCTCTTGATTTGAATCAGGGCACCGAGCTTTTGACCTGTGCTCACCGGCACTTCAACGGCGCGATCGTCTCTGATTTGGTAGATGACCGCGCGTCCAGTGCGAGTGGCCACTGCCGCTTCAGGGACGGTGAGCAGCAGCTTGTGATCCGCGCTGTCCGCTTTGTAACCGATAGCGAGGAAGCTGATTTTTGCGCTCATCTCCGGCAGAACTCGCTGGTCATATTCTTTAAACCTGATCTTCACCAAAACCGTCGCTTTGCTTCGATCGGCGGTAGGAACAATCTTCGTGACATATCCCGGATATCGTTGTTGTGGGTAGGCGTCGAGGGTAACTTCGCACTGCTGTTCCGGCGCGACCCGGGTAATGTTGGCTTCGGACACGTCCGCGTCGACTTCCAGAGACGACATGTCAGCGATGGTGACCACCGCGGCCTTCGAACTAGCCGCGCCCGCCAGCGGCGCGACGATCTCGCCGACATCGGCATTCTTCTTCAGAACCGTGCCATCGAAGGGCGCAATGATCCGAGTATTATCAACAGCGACTTCGGCTTCCTTCAGCGCAAATCTCGCAACATCAATGGATGCGACGACTCGTTTGAAACGGGCCTCAGCGACGTCGTACTCGGCCTGCGCTATCAAGCCCTGCTTGAGGAGTATACGCATACGCTCGAATGAGGTTTTTGCATCGTACAGATCGGCTTCGGCAACGAGCAGACTTTGTCGAGCGCTTTCGCGCGCGGCAACGACATCGGCATCTTCCAGCCGGGCGATGAGCTGGCCCTTTTTGACATGGTCACCCTCTTCTACGTTCAGGAGCACTAAACGTCCGGTACCCTTGGAGGCGACTGCTGCCTTGCGGCGCGCCACCACGTAACCGCTCGCTGTTAATACCGAGTTGGTCTGTGACGGTGAGGTTAGTGCGGCCGTTGCCAGCTGGACTTCAACCGCCGGATCGAACAGACCTTTTAGAAATACGATTGCCGTCGCAACGACAAGAGCCATAACTAAAACAATCAGAATCTTCCGTTTTGTTCGCGATCTACGCGGCGGATTGCCACGCTCAAATGAGCGGTCTATTCTCAACGATGCTAGATCAAGGTCTTTCGTAGCCATTTTAAACATTTACAGTAAGCCGAACGAATCAGCGTTTTCAACCCGACTGTCAGACGTTAAGAGCATCGCGGAATGAGTCGTACGACCACTTGGAACCCCGCCACTTATGCCCGCGACGCGCGATTCGTCGCCGAATTGGGTGAGCCGCTTATAGATCTACTTGCGCCGACGAACGGCGAGATTATCATGGATCTGGGTTGCGGCGACGGCGCTTTGACGGAAAAAATCTCTCGCGGAGTGAGTATCGTTGGCACCGATGCCAGCTTTGCCCAGGCGCGCTCGGCCAAAGAGCGCGGCCTATCCATCGTGGTTGTCGATGGGCATCACCTCTGCTTCAAGCGGCAATTTGACGCGGTTTTCACCAATGCCGCGCTTCATTGGATGCGGCGGCCGGAAACGGTTGTGAAAGGAGTTTGGCAGTGTTTAAAACCCGGCGGGCGTTTCATTGGAGAGTTTGGCGCCAAGGGCAATGTTGAAACGGTTCGTTCAGCTCTGCACGAAGCGCTGCTCCACCGCGGTATCGATCCTTTAGCCGTAGATCCTTGGTACTTTCCTTCGGCGGAAGATTTCTCAAACCTTTTGGTGAATTCGAGTTTCACGGTTCGCTCCATCGAGATCATTCAACGACCGACGCCGCTTCCCGGAGAGCTTTTCGATTGGCTCGAAATTTTTGCCCAACCCTTTACCAACGCAATTGAACAGCATCACCGGCAATCCTTTCTTGATGAAGTATGCCGGCGAAGCGAAACCGCCTTACGCAACGCCGACGGGCGCTGGACAGTGGATTACGTTCGCCTGAGATTTGCCGCTGTAAAATGTTGAAAAATAAAGGGGCAACCTTGTTGCCCCTTTAATCCCGGTCAATGCTGATGCAGCGTCAAGCTTTACTTGCGCCGCCGGCTTATATCAGCTCAGCTGGCTCTGCTCTTCTTTTCGGCCGCGAGTTTCCGGGCCTTGCGATCGCGCTGCTTCAAGCACGATTGCGATCGGCTTCCGGCGGTTTCCGGCTTTGGCTCCTGGCATGATAAACAGATGGGGCATATCCATCCGCCGCATGGGCAGCGGCCGCCAGGCTTATTGCCAATGCCCGGCTTACTGTGAAACGAGTGCTTGCAACTCGGGCAGACGACATCGACAACACCTTCAAGGATCTCGAAATCCTCAGCCGGGGCTATGCGGCGCAGCGCCTCCCCTTCTACCATTACGCGGTACTGGAAGGTTTCCTTTGAATTAAGCTTGTCGAGAAGATGGCCCGCTTTTGTAAAGCAGGCTTTGATCTCGGTGACACCATCGATCCGGCCTTCATACCCGACCACTTTGTGCCGGATCACTGTCCCATTCTCGAGCTTCATGTGAATTTGCTCAATCGCCTTCGACATAATGCCCTCCTGGCAGAAAACAAAAAGCCTCCGGCTCGTTCAAAAGCGCAGAGGCGTTGCTAATAGGGAAAGATTTCACGCTATCAAACGACGCGTAATTCTAACACTTTCGTCTTCCGGTAAACAACTCCTTAGGTAAGTGGCGCCAGGCGGTAAGCTCCGGATCCCTATCCCAATGGCTGCGACTCATCGAATGTAAATATGAACCGCGTCTTCTTCGAGTCGATGATCGCCGGCGATGATGCGCACGATACTACGGACATTTCGGCTGACGTTGTCCAGGTCGCCCACAGGAAACCCATCCTTGATGAAACGGCCGATCAGTTTCTCCTCGCCTTGGGTAATAATCTGTAAAAAATCGCCATTGTTCTCCTTAAAGTAGCGATCGGTTCCCGGCGCGGGGCTATCTAAGCCATGCTGCAACTTCGTTGAGATTTTTATGCCGACAAAAAGTCGTTTGTCCGTCTCCGACATTTTACATTCCCCTTCAGCTTGTAGTCATCAGTCGATGACATCGTGCGGCGCTAACGAAAACGCGACCGAGCCGAAATTGCTGCCGGCCTGAGTGCGTTCTAGTTCTATATGGAGCGTTAGCCGTTTAGCGAGTACATATGCTAATACAATCTTTGCTTCTTGTAAACGCGTTCGGGAACGATCCGATACCTGGCTTTTCCCTTTGCGAATTTCATATACCCGATACTATTTTAGTAGCTTGTACCGCACTTGGCGCTTGAAAAAAGCTGCTGAATGCTGATAAGCCCGGAGTCACATTTACTGACGGAGGCTCCCATGCAATTTTGCAGGATGTATAGCGGCGCTGACGGGAAGTCACACTTCGAAGAGCTCGACCAAGATGCAGCCTCGAAGCTCTTCTCAAACTCATTGCCGGTGAAAGCGCTGGTTTTTAAGAATGATGAAAACCGCGACATCTTGGGATGGCACAATGCCCCGCGTCGGCAGTGGTGTATCACACTATCGGGGTCGGTGGAGATCGGCATCGGCGACGGCACGGTGAAAAGGTTCGGACCCGGCGATGTTTTTCTCGCCGAAGACGTCACCGGCCAGGGGCATACCGCCTTGCCAAAAGATTGGGTACGCGCATTCGTGCACCTGTAACTATTTTCCCATCCCGGCTACGACCCTAGGCACTGCCTGAAAATTTTTATGGTTTAGTAATCAAAGCGTCGAGAATAAAATGGTCGTCCGTGAACCCGGATCCTTTTCGTGCGTTTGCCCAATAGCTCACATCTTGCGCCCTCATCATTAGTAGCCGTCTGCATCGGCTCAACGCAGGTATCGACTTTAAAAAAGCTCGAGGTAATTCATGCATTCTCTTTCGAAAACCACCCCCATTTACGCAATGCTAATGATCTCCCTGCTCTTCGCAGCACCGCTATCGGCCCAAGACAAGGTACGGGTCGGGTTAAGCTCGGTCAGCGCCACCAACGGCAGTATCTGGGTAGCTGAAGACAAGGGATTGTTTAGAAAACACGGCATCGATGTCGAGGTCATCGTCGTCGGTGGCGGCGGCGCTCGCGTCGTCAGCTCCTTGGTTGCGGGTGATTTGCACTTCTCAGTCGGTGGCGGCGAAGGATCTGTCCGTTCGCAGATCAGGGGAGCCGACACGGTCATCGCAGCCTCCTCGCTGAGCAAGGGACTGCAACGGATCATGGCACGACCCGAAATCAAAAGTTACCAGGAGCTCAAGGGCCGCAGAATCGGCATCACCCAGTACGGCTCGGCTGCGCATCTCGTTCTTCTTCTGATGCTCAAGAAGTGGAACATGCGAACCGATCAGGTACAGATTCTCCAGGTCGGCTCTTCTCCAGCCATGCTCGCGAGCCTCGACAAGGGTGGAATCGACGCCGCGGTGTTGACCTTGCCTACTTTCTTCGTCGCTGAAGATCGAGGATACCGGATCGTCGGCGATCCAATCACGATGGACATCTTCTATCTGCAAAATACCCTGGAAAGCACGCGAGGTTTCTTGCGTAAGAACCGTGACGGCTCTCTCCGATTCATGCGCGGATATATCGAAGGAATCGCCTACTTCAAAAATAACAAGAAGGAAAGCCTCGATGTACTGCGAAAAAAGCTTAGGATTCAGTCCGAGCAGGAACGCGACAATCGATATCTTGAGCAGTCGTACAATCTCCTCGCAACCGCGTACAATGATGTTCCTTATCCGGCGTTGAAAAGCGTCCAGACGATCATCGACAAAGTCGCCGAAGATGAGCCCAAGGTGAAAGAACGAGACGTTAAGTCGTTTGTCGATGACAGCCTGGTCAAAGAGTTAGAGGACAGTGGATTTACCAAAGCGCTTTATGCTCGGTAACGAAACGTAGGGCGATTTCAAATCGAGGGGTTTCGATTTGTCAAACTGCAAGTCGATTCTTCTGTCCGTCGTCTCCGCGCATGCGGGAATCTAGGCTCTGTCTCATCTGCATTCCGCCTTTTCTAAGGAGATTTAGGAAAAGATACAAGAATATTCAACACCGGGAATTAACTCTGCTCAACTAAACTTTGATAAACTCCCGAATTAACCTATGAGCTTCGTCAGGATTGGAGAAGAAATAGCTATGTCGCTCGTTTGGCAGCACCACGAGCTTGGAATTCGGGATTCCATTGGCCAAGATTTCCGACGACATTCGGTGATTCATCTCGCTGGTCATGTTCTGGTCTCCGTCACCGACTAGGATCAGCGTCGGCTGTTTGATGTCCTTTAGTCGTTGG
>JAICEJ010000090.1 GCA_025924215.1 Candidatus Binatia bacterium | reverse complement strand
ATCTTGCGCCACATCTCCTGGCAGATGAAACGGTAATCGGGATGCCCTTGGGGCATGGTGCGCAGCTCGCACATGTGCAGCGCTTCACGCAGATTCATTTTCATGTACCAGCGAATCTTGAAAGCGAACGGCACTACGTACTGCGCTTCGCACTGCAAATCTTCAAAGATTTGCTCGTACAGCTCGGCCGCGCGTTTCATGCATTCCTCAAACTCGGATTTAAAACCAGCTTCCTCAATCTCCGGCGGCGTGTCGTAGCCGTGGACCGTCGTGAAGTCCTGGCGCTCCTGAGTGAGAATTCTATGCCGGTGCAAATCGCGATAGAGTCCGAGATTGCCGAGAATGTCGAAGGTATAATAGGCATTCTCGAAGGCGCGACTGAGCTTGTCGCGGCGGTGCCGGCGCCGGGCAAACTGCTCCTGCAGGATCCGTCGTTGCTGGGAGGGATCCATCCTGGTAACGATCTCTCGTAGTTGTTGTAGCGGCTGGCGCGCGTGCGCGTAAAGAATCGCCGCGATCACCTTTTCTTCGGCATCGGCATCGTAATCCGCCAAGACCACCGGCTGGGTGTCCCTCGGAGAGTCTTTGGTGATCTTAACCGCGATGTTTTTCGCCGATGTCGCGATCTGCGCCAGATACTCGTTGGATTGAGCGCGTTTGATGAACGAGGGTATCAAATGATTCAGCTCACCGTGCATTGCTCCGGCAACTGCTTTGGCTTCGCTCAGCTCATTGGAGTAGAGCTTAGTCAGAAGATACTCGAACGCCTGGCCGGCGCCGAACATGCCAACATTGGTCAACGTCGCAGCCGGCAGATAGCTGCGTAAAACATCACAAGCATGGGCGCGCACCGTGGCGCGATAGGCCGTCTCCGCCCAGCGCTTTAAACGTTCATCTTTCTTGGCCTCGGCGTAGGGCAACGCTTTGCCGGTGCTCGGGTCGCGCGCTTCCACTTGCTCGATGGGCAGCGCCTTGGCAATCGACGCCAGCATCGGCTCCATCTGCCGCGAGTAGGTGTCGAACAGCAGATTGATGGTTTCGAGATATGCGCCACGATGACGTGATGCCATGATCTTCGGCTCGCGGTAGAAAAGATAATTTCCGTCGGCGTCCTTGTGATCGAAACGCACATAGCGAGTTGACTTCTCCAGCGGCGCGATGCCAATGCGCGCGTCTTCGATAAGCTTGGCCGCGACGTTGGAAATATTTTCACAGGCGATGTGCGCTCCGCCCAGTTGGGCGACGGAATCGTCGCCATAGCCGACCAGCACGCGATCATAAAAGGCGCGGGCTTTTCTCAGGGCAGCGCTGTCGTCGTCCACCGGCTGGCCGCCGAGCAGATCTTTCAACCCGAGCTCGGGATCGCCCAGAAATTCATCCAGGAATGTGCGCCGCAAGCTCTTGGACGAGCGGCTGTAACGCGAAAACAGCGCTCCGGCCACTTCTTGGGGAAGCTTCAAACCAAAAATCGGCCGATCGAGATTCGTGAAAAAAGCACCTAAACGTTTCTGTTCTTCGGCGGTAAATTCGGGAGTCATTGTGCAAATATACTCGCAAGGCGAGAGGCTGTCATCTGTGGAATGTCAGTCTCTGAGATTTAACCATGAAGGTCACGAAGAGCACGAAGTCAATGATGAACTCTCAGGCTTCGTGGCCTTCGCGCGCTTCGTGGTGAGATCGTATTTCAGCGGAGTGCGGCGCGCAGATGGCCTGGACGAGCGCGTCGAGTAGCAGTCCGTGTTTCGCAGAAAAACGCACAAACGGCGTCAGCAGCGCGGGCCGATAGGCTAAATGCCGCAGGAGTATGTTAAGTCGTCGGCGAAGCTTGAATTCCCGACGGCAGCGGCGTTCATAAGATCGCAAGCGGGTTGCGGAAAAATCGCTTGCGCCAAACGCCTCATCGATAGTCTCGGCCGCCAGCAACGCGCTTTTCATCGCGAAGTAAATCCCTTCGCCGCTCACCGGCTCGTTGACCCGCGCGGCATCACCGATAAACACAATGCCGTCGGCTAAGCAGCGCCGCGGTTTAAAATAGACCGGATAAGTTGCCTTCACCTCGCCCACTCGGCGGCTGGTTAGGAGCAATTCCCGTAGGTAAGGGTTTTGCGGCAATAACGATTCCGACAAGAACTCCACTTGCCGCTGTTGCGGCAGCCTCTTTTTATCTACCGCCAAACACAGGTTGAAAGAGTTGCCGCCGAGACCAACCACTCCGGCGTAGCCGCCTGGGAAAAGATGGATATCGATGTTGCCCCTGATGGCATCGGGAGCATCGAGATTCATTTGAAAGCCCACCGAACGTCCTTGTGTTTCGGCTGCGCTGGTCAGACCCAGCCGGTGCGCAACCGACGAATTCCTTCCGTCAGCGCTGACTACAACAGGCGCGTGGATTGCGCCATCGCCCGGCGCATGATCCAGTAACAGCTCCCATCCCCGGGGTTCACGTTCTAAACTTTTGATTCTGCAGCCTTGCAGTACAACCGCGCCCTTCTGCTCGGCTTTTCGCAGTAAAACGAGATCGAAGATGGTACGGCTCAGGCCGAGCCCGAATTCTGGCCCGCCGCTCTGCGCCGGCAAGTGAGCTTCTGCGTGTTCGCCGGAACAGGCGGTGATCCGAAACGCCCTGACTTTGCCGTGCTCGGAAGAAAGAATATCGTTCTCGACGCCAAGCTCGCGCAGAATCGGCCAGTTAACCGGATTGATGAAATCGCCGCACAGCTTGCCGCGTGGAAACTTTTCCTTATCGATCAGCGCCACCCGATGACCTTTTCCAGCCAAGGATATTGCAGCGGCAGCCCCAGCGGGTCCGGCGCCGATTATAGCCGCATCAAAGTTTTCCATTTGGAGTCTATCGTCATTCTTCACGGATTGCGGAAAGTCCCGATTTACATTCCGGCCGGATCAGCATCACAATCAGCCGGCGATGGCCCGGCGAACCTTTTCTGATCGTTTTGATCTTGGCGCAGGCGAGCTGCCGACGTCCGTTCCTGGATCGAAATGAGTGTCATCTGTCGAAAGGGAAATTTCGGAAAGAGTCGAAACGGACCGATCCCAGCGCGCTCGAACAAGTCGCGCCACTCATCCAAGGTAAACGCCCGTTGCACCGAGAGCGGCGCATCGGTACGGGTCATAATGTTGCGCGTCAAAGCTTTGGTACCAGACGGATACCATGGTACGCGACCGGATGTCGTACCAGATCGCAAACGATGATCGCCCGGCGCGCCACGCGGGACCAGCCCCTGAGCAGATTGATGATGTCATCCTCGGAAAAGTGATGAAGCATCTGGGATGTGAGCACGAAATCGACAGAATCCGAAGCCACCGGGAGCGCCCGGCCATCGCCTCGCACAAGGGCGATTTCCGGAAAATTACGAGTCTGCTTGACCGCTGCTCGTAGAGTCGCCGGCTCCGGATCGAGACCGATAATTTCAGCGGTGAGATGATGGCGCCGCGCCCATGAGGCGATTAACGCCGGAATGTCGGCGCTTCCCGTGCCCACGTCGAGGAGGGAAAACCGCTTTAACTTTTGCTCCTCGATCAGCCGGGCCAAACCGCCAAGCACGGCTCGATAGTTTCCCAGATATCGATTGATGATTCGCAAATTGCGCAGATCATCTTCCAGGAGCTCGCGCGGGTTGTCCGGCGAGTCCATCATCTCGCGGGCCATGCTGCGCTTCACATCTCTCCCCGAGCGATTACCAGGGCTGAGTTCTTGGAGCCGAAGCCGATGCAATTGCACAATGAGATATCGACACGCCGGGAAATGCCCCGATTGGGAATATAGTTAAGGTCACACTCCGGATCAGGCTCGTCACAGTTGATGGTCGGCGGCAGAAAGTTGTAATTCATCGCCATAATCGCGGCAACCACGCCGGCTGCGCCGGAAGCTCCCTGCGGGTGCCCGATCATGGACTTCACCGAGCTCATTGGGATCTCGTAAGCGCGCCGGCCAAAACAAAGCTTGGCGGCAACCGTCTCGGTTCTGTCGTTTAGAATCGTCGAGGTGCCGTGCAGTGCCACGTACCCGATCTCGTCTTTGGCAATGGCGGCATCTTGGATCGCCAGGCTCATGGCCCTTGCCGGCTCTTCTCCATTTGGGTCGAGCCGGACCCGGTGATACGCATCACAGGTAGAGCCATAACCAAGAACTTCCGCATAAATTTGTGCTCCGCGGGCCAGAGCGCCGCGGCGCTCCTCGAGGACTAGCGTCCAAGCGCCCTCGCCGAGCACGAACCCGTCGCGGCTGCGATCGAACGGGCGCGAAGCCCGGTGTGGTTCGCTGTTGCGCGAACAGGAGACCACCCGCATCACACAAAAGCCCTGCATGATCCCCGGCGTGATCGTGGCATCAGTTCCGCCCGTGACCAGGTGCTCTGCCAAACCGAAGCGAATCATATTAAACGCATAGCCGAGCGCATCGGTGGAGCTGGTGCAGCCGGTGGAGATGAGATGACTCGGGCCACGCAGGTCGAAATGGAGCGAGACCTCGCTGGAGACGTTGCCTGGCGTCGAGCCCGAAACATTGTAAGCACTCACCTTGCGCATCTGGTTGGAAAAGAACAGGCGGTACTGCTCTTCGGTGAAATCCGGAGTACCGCCGCCGCTGCCGACTATTACACCCCAGGAGCGTCTTTCTTCTAGGCTCAACTCCTGCCAAACAATTCCTGCTTCGGATAAGGCTTCGCGAGTGGCGGCAAGCAGTAGCGGCACGGCTCGCCCGACCCGGCGCAAATCCTGCGGCGGCAAATGATCCTCGGCGCGAAAATTTTTAACATCACCGGCGATCCGGCAAGACAGCTCTTCGGTAGGGAATTGCGAAATCAAATCGACGCCGCTCCGGCCGCAGCGCAGAGCCTTCCAGTAGGCCTCACGACCGATGCCGTTCGGGCTGACGGCGCCGATCCCCGTAACTACTACACGCCGTCGCGGCGGGCCACCGTTGGACACGTGCCCGTTATTGGAGCTCATATTGACTCTTTCTAGCCGACATAGTTTCCTTTCACCATAACACTACCGAGTGAGCTAACCTAGAAACCGCACATGAACTTTACAGACCGAGTCATTTTGATTACCGGCGCATCGGACGGTATCGGCAAACGCCTGGCACTGGACCTAGCAGCGCGTGGTGCCGTGATTATCGGTTGCGGGCGCTCTGTGGAACGGCTTAAAGCCGTTCTTGCTGAGCTGCAGCGCATTAGCCCGCGATCGATAACGATTAGGTGTGACGTCGGTTCAAGGGAAGAGGTTCGCGCGATGGTAGCGAAAGCACTCGCGGCGTACGACGCCATCGATATTCTCATCAACAATGCCGGCATCGGCATGCGCCAACCGTTTGCGCAAATGAGCGTCGATACGATTGAAGAGGTCATGCGGACCAATTATTTCGGCGCTGTTTACTGCACCCGTGAAGTTGTGCCCGGTATGATTGCCAGAGGCCGAGGCCACGTCGTCAATATCTCATCCGTGGCCGGCCACATCGGGACACTGAACATGGCCGCTTATTGCGCTTCCAAGTTCGCCATCAACGGTTTTAGTGAAAGCCTCTACCATGAGCTGAAGCCGCTGGGCATCGATGTTTCGCTTGTCTGTCCAGGTCCGGTGAGAACGAGCTTCAACCGGACGTTCGCCCAAACTTCGCCGAAGTCCCCCACATCGCTGGTTATCAGTGCTGAATCTGTTTCTCAGACGGTGATTCGCGCCATCGAGAAAAAGCGCTTCCATGTGATTACGCCACCGTCGGTCGCATTGATGTGCGCTTTAAAGCGCTTCATGCCCGGTCTTTTTCGCACTATTGCGCATCGGCTCTTTCGTCCTCATGTTTTGCCCGAGAAAAATCCGTGACATAAACGCAGCCCTTAGCGGTACGATTATTTATTAGGAGGAACAAACTCTGATGAAGCCACTGCTCTTAATGTTCACTCTGCTGTTAGTCTTCAGCCAAGCCGCGGTCTCAGCCCAAACGGGTCCGAAGGACGAAGTTAAACAGCCGGCAACGGATCTCGACCGTGTGAAGGTGGGGCAGCCAGCGCCGGATTTTACTCTTGAAGACTCAGATGGTAAAAAAATCAGCCTTGCCGATTACCGTGGCAAAAAGAATGTCGTCTTGGTTTTTTATCGCGGCCATTGGTGACCCTATTGTGTCGTGCAGCTCGGCGAGCTGCAAAGCCTGCTAAACAAACAAGACAGCGCGAGATCGCAAATCCTGGCGGTGAGCATTGACAGTCATGAGGACTCGAAAAAACTGCGGCAAAAGCTTCAAGCGGCAAACAACGGCCTCGAAACCTTTCCCCTGCTTCAAGATACCAACCACAAAGTCATCGACCGCTACGGGCTTCTCAACCCGGATGGCAAAGGCTGGCCGCACCCTACCACTTACGTGATCGATAAAGAGGGAGTGGTGCGCTGGAAACTCACCGAGACAAACTACACGGTCCGGCCAACGAACAAACAAATCCTGCAAGAGGTCAGAAAGCTCAAGTGATCCGCCGGTGGCGACCGGTTGCTTGGCCCGGAAATGTCTATCGGGCTTGAACGTTTGAACCTTTGAAAAGTTGAACTTTTTTCTTGTAAGTATCAGCGCCCCAGTTGCTTGATAAAACCTTCCTTGTCGAGCTCCTGCATCAGGCTCGCATCGATGAATTGTTCGGGGCGCATGCCGCGGGCGCGCGGATCTCTTTCGGCAACGTCGTCGAGAGCTCGTTTCATGGCTTCCGCAGAAGGGTAAGGAGGCCAGGGAATATAGCGACCCAGATAGAGTTCGTGAACCGCTTGTAAAAACGGCACGTCCTGATTCTTGAGATACTTTCCCAGCACAGTAACACCAAAGCTTTTGTTGGTTCTGCCGAGGTGAACGCTCTCGGTATAAGCGCGCATGATTCGCAATACCGTATCGCGGCGGCTTTTGATGAAAGACCGGCTGGTGTTGACTCCCGAACCGGGAAAAACCAAGCCCAGCGAAGCTACGTCGACAAGATCGCGATAGCCTTCGCGACGCGCTAGAATCGCGAACTCAGCGTTGAGCATGGCTCCCTGCACCGCGCCGCCCTTGAGCGCCGCCATCATCTCCGGCTGACCGCCTAACTGGATCACCGCAAAATCGCGCTCCGGTTTTATAGGCCACTTTTCCGCGGCAAAACGCAGAGCGAAGTCGGTTGCCGAAGCAAATCGTGTGATCGCAACTTTCCCGCCTTTGAGATCCTCGAGTTCCTTGACCCCGGGTCCGGTGACCAGGAAGAAAGGCAGAACATTCATGCCGCTGGCCAGATTAACCAGATCCGCCCCGGCGAGATTCGCGCTGATCACCGAGCTGCCGTTGAACATGGCAATCGGCGCCTCACCGGACAGGATCACCTGCGCCGCTCGCGAGCCGCCGGCGACGTAGAGGATTTCGGCATCAAGACCATGCTTTTTAAACAATCCGGCTTCATGGGCAATCCACAAAGGGCTTTGCGAACTGCCGATGGCGCTGTACACCACCCGAACTTTTTCGGCGCTTGCTCGCGTCTGCGCAGCGGCGTGATGAGCAAATACAATTAACGTAGCTAGCACTCCAAAAATTGCGGTTTTCAGCACGTCGTCCTCCTACTCTTTACTGCATTCCCTGAGCAACGGGTTCGCTCGTCGTTATTGAGATTGAGCCGCGACCCGTCTCATAGCAGCCTAGCCTTCGTTTTAATGTTTTTTTTACGTTTTGAGCAATTCATTTAATTAGCCCGCAATTAGGAGTCCCAGTAAACTGATAATTTGGCCAGGCATCGGCTATCCGGTCTGGATCCGGAGACCCGGAGTAGGTTTTAACACAGTCCAAGATCAAAGAACCTCGCAGAGCGAAAGGGAGTTTGACTTAGGCGTGGACGTCATCGCCAGGCTGACCACCTGCAAACAAATTGTCTGAACCAGTTATGCAACCGAATAAAAATACCCGGCAGCTCAACTGGTTTCTCGCCTGGGCCGTCGTCTTCTGCGACATCGGCACGTCGGTCTATTACGTGCCCGGAATCCTCTATGGACATGTCAAAGACGCGACGCCGTTCTTTGTTTTGCTAACCACCGGCGGTTTCATTCTGCTGGCATTGAAATACATCGAGATCTCGTGGCGCAATCCGGAAGGCGGCGGTGTGGTTACCATCACAACCAAAGCCTTCGGCCCGATGTGGGGATGCCTGGGTGGGATGCTCATCACAGTTGACTACTTCCTGACCACTGCAATCTCCGCCGTTTCCGGATTCCAGTACATCGGCAGCATTTTTCCAGTGTTGGACTCGCATATTGTGGCGCTCGCGTGTGTCGGAGTGGGAATCCTGGCGGCGCTTAACATCGTCGGCATCCGCGAGAGCGCCACAGTCGCACTCGTCATGGCTTGTGCGTCATTCCTGGTAAATCTGGTGGTCATCGGCATCGCGTTTATCGGCATGGATGCATCACAGTGGCAGATGGTCATTAGCAGATTGGGCACCGACAGGGAATTGTCGAGTTACGAGTTGCTCGTCGGGTTCTCCTCCGCTTGGCTCGCCTTCTCCGGTCTGGAAAGCATTAGCCAGCTCAGTCCGACCATGCGCTTTCCTCTGCGCCGAACCACTCGGTGGGCAATGGGTGCGGTGATCGTTAGCATGGTCATAACTTCACCAGTGCTGACCGCTTTATCAATAGGTTTGTTACCCGAGCACTTCAAGGCAACCGAAAGTGAGCGATTCATTTCCGAGCTAGGGCTGATTGTTGGCGGATACGGCATCAAGTTGGCTGTGGTTTTGACGGCCTCCAGCCTGCTGCTCTTTGCCGCCAACACCGCGATCATCGGCTCGTATCATGTTTTTCTGGCGCTCGTAAGGGGCGGCTTCCTGCCCCAAATCCTGGCTATGCGTAATCCGACCTTCAACACACCGCACGTAGCCGTGGCCATTGCCACTGTCGTACCCGTCTTGGTTATCTTTTTCAGCGGAGGTCAGTTGGAAATATTGGGAGATATGTATGCCTTCGGCTTGTTGGGCGCGTTTGTATTTTCATCGCTGAGCTTGGACGCGATCCGCTGGAATCTGGGAAGACGTGATTGGGGCTTCTGGTTAGGAGTCCTTACCACCGGCATGGTCATGGTCGCGTGGGGAGTGAACCTCGTCGAAAAACAGCGGGCGACCTATTTCGGCGGGGCAGTTACCTTGATCGGCATGCTCATCGCGGTGGGAGTGCGCCGGGCCTGGTTTGTCGACTTGTTGTTACAGATACCTTTCATTCAACGGCTCCAGGCACGGGCATACCGCGCTTCCGAAGATTTAGTGGAAGACGAATTAAAGGGACTTATGACGCTTACGGAGGCGGTTGAAGTAAAGCCGTTATACTCGTCATCGACGCTAGTTGCGCTGCGCGATGAAAATCCCCGATTGATTAAAGAGGCGATAGGACGGGCCAGAGGAGGGGGCGAATCGGCTTTGTACTGTATCTATGTCGAAGAGTGGCCGGGACTGTTCGCGGGCGACACGCCGCACATCCCTAACGAGCAGGGGATGCAAACGCTCAAGGCGGCGCTGCAAGCCGGCCGTAAAAATCAGATCGAGATCGTGCCGATCTGGGCTGTCTCGCATAATGCTGCCGAGGCGATTGCCAACGCAGCCAGGGCACTCGACGTCGATGCCGTGGTCATCGGCGCATCGCGACGCTCGGCTTTTTATCACATGCTGCGCGGCCATGTAGTCAAAGGGCTGATGAAGAAGCTACCCTATGATTGTCGTTTGATGATCGTCAATTAGCTACATTTTCACGAACCGCGCATACCGCTCTAACCTCTCACGTTTGCCAATTCTCCAACTCTAAATCATAGGACACCGGCTAGTTTGCCGAACGGGCACCATGGATGATCAAAAGCCTGTATCCGAGTTCCGGGTGCGTTTAAACGTTTTTTTAACCTGCTGAGACACGATTTTTATTCGTCGTCATTTCCCCCTCCGGGTACAGTGATGACATGGCCACATTGTCACTTAAACAAGATGCAGTTCCTCGGGTATCGAATACGCCGCTGGTAGGGCCACTCAGACGAATTGCGTTCCCTACGAGTCTGAGCAACTCCTCTGACGGGGCCTTACGCTGGGCGATCCAAATCACCAAAGCCAGTGATGCGGATCTTTTGATTTTCCACGTTCTCCCACCTCCGACACCATTGTTTGAAGCTGAACCATTCGAGAAGCAGGAAGCAGAGATTGCGTTATCTCGGCTTGTTGCACAAGTGAATGCAACCGGTGTAAGGGCGAAAGCCTCATTGTTAGGCGGCACCGATTCGATCGGTAAGCAGATCGTTCGTGCTGCGAGTCTAGAAAAAATCGATCTCCTCGTGATCGGAACTCGAGACCGGGGCAGAACTTTCAGATTGTTCATCGGCAGCAGCGTTGCCTGCAATGTCGTAGCTCATGCTCAGTGTCCAGTCTTAGTGATCCCCTACAATCCCGTAAAGATTGTTCGCCCGGTACTTCACAGTTAGGTTCTCCGAACAGGAATCGCTCAATCGATGTCGATTAAGAGTCTACTGTTGGGAAAGCCGAAGGATCCTCTAGATCCGAAAGTGTTCCATCAGGTATCGCTTGTCGCCTTTCTTGCTTGGGTGGGTCTTGGCGCCGACGGCCTAAGCTCATCGGCGTACGGCCCTGAAGAAGCCTATCTGGCTCTTGGAGAACGTTTCTTTCTTGCGCTGCCGTTGGCGCTCCTTATGGCACTGACGGTTTTTGTCATATCCGCCAGCTATAGTCAGATTATCGAGCTTTTTCCGACGGGCGGAGGCGGTTATCTTGTCGCGACAAAACTGTTGGGCCCCAAGCTCGGCTTGGTCTCCGGCTCTGCCTTGATCGTGGATTACATGCTGACGATCACTATTTCCGTTGCCAGCGCGGGCGATCAGATTTTCAGTTTCCTGCCCACCTCGACTCAGGGATTTAAGCTGACAATAGAGTTCGGCCTGATCTTTTTTCTGATTTATCTTAATCTTCGCGGCACCAGAGAGTCAGTTGTCTTTTTGCTGCCAATCTTTCTTCTTTTTGTCTTCGCGCATATCTTTGCGATTGGCCTAGGCATCCTCCCTAAGGCAGCGGAGATTCCGCTTTTAGCGTCGGCTACGTATCAAAAAACCATCGGCGATATTCAAGGCTTAGGCTTGTGGGCGACTCTATTCATCGTCCTGCACGCCTATAGCCTTGGCGGCGGCACCTACACCGGTATCGAAGCTGTCAGCAATGGACTGCAGGCCTTGCGGGAACCGCGCGTCGAGACGGGCAAAAAAACCATGCTGTATATGGCCACATCACTGGCCTTTACCGCCAGCGGCTTGCTGCTCTGTTATCTGCTCAATCAGGTCTCCCATGAACCCGGCAAAACTCTGAATGCCAGCCTGTTTGCAAAAATCTACGGAGGTCTCTTTTCACCGGATTTGGCTTACCTTCTCGTCATCATCACTCTCGTCACTGAAGCGGCCATCCTCGTTGTCGCGGCCCAGGCTGGTTATATCGACGGACCGCGAGTGCTTTCCAATATGGCGATCGACTCGTGGGTGCCTCATCGCTTTTCTCATCTAAGTGACAACCTGGTTACCCGATATGGCATCTGGTTCATGGGTCTAGCCGCCCTCGGTTTTCTTTCATACACCGGCGGGGACGTAAGACTGCTGGTGGTCATGTATGCGATCAATGTCTTTTTGACCTTTAGTATTTCTCAGCTGGGAATGTGCCGCCACTGGTGGGAAGTAAGACATACCGAAAGGCTTTGGCTACGCAGGCTGCTTGTGAATGGTCTCGGTTTGTCGTTCACTGGGACCATTCTCATTGTCACTGTGATTCTAAAATTCTCCGAAGGAGGGTGGGTTACAGTTCTGGTGACGTTGAGCTTCATTGTTCTGTGTTATGGGGTTCGGTTGCATTACGATCGAGTACGGAGCGCACTGAAGCGGCTCGATGACACACTGATGAACATCCCATTCCAGCCGGACATGAAGCCGGTACCGGCAAAAAACCCGGATGGCCCCACTGCGGTTTTGATCGTAAGAGATTTCGACGGCTTGGCGATTCATTCGCTCCTTAGGATCGGCCGGCTTTTTCCGAACCACTTCAAGAATATCGTTTTTGTCTCAATCGCAGTGATCGACTCCGGACAATTCAAAGGCCTTAATGAGATAGAGAGCTTACGCAGGATGAAAGAAGACGACCTGAAAAGCTTCGTGGAGTTTGGCAACTGCTTGGGCTGGTACGCCGAGTATCGTTATGGGTTGGGAATTGACCTTATGGATGAGTTAGAAAAACTTTGCAAGTCTGTAGCCAAGGAGTTTCCCGACCCCGTGTTCTTTGCGGGGAAACTGGTATTTCAAGAGGAGAACTTCTTAACACGCCTGCTGCATAACCATACGCCGTTCACCCTAGAGCAGCGGCTGCAGTTTGAGGGGCTGGAAATGATGATCCTACCGGTCCGGGTTTTTGCCTCCTTAACCAGCAGCAGAGTACCGCGTGAGCTGCCGGCTTGCTTATAAATCGGCGGCCGGATGACGTGGCTCCCGAATCGCGGCCTTAGATCCTGCAGATCAAACCAGATATAATTCTCCCAATGGTAATAGCCTCACCGAATCCAGAGATGGCTGCTCGATGCCAAGAACACCGGTCCATACGTTACATGATCCGGCGCTGGGTTCGGTCGGCATCAACCATTAACGAATACTTTCTCGCCGGGTTACTCATACTTACATTTACGGCGGTTGCTTGGTTGATTGAGCCCTTCACCGGTTATCAAACTGTCGCTCTGCTCTACCTGCTCTTAGTCGTTTTGCTGGGACTGAAGTTGAGCCGCGGCCCGGTTCTCTCGGTGGCTGCATCCAGCGCCGCCTTGTGGAACTTCCTT
>JAICEJ010000089.1 GCA_025924215.1 Candidatus Binatia bacterium | reverse complement strand
GTCTTCAATAAAATCTCGTAGAATTTCACGAAGTATATTCGCGAACTTGAGGCGATCTAATTCATCGGCTCCAAGGCTCATCATTCGCTGTCCTTCATTCAGTGTGAGCTGCGAGGACGATTGATCAATTTGCGCCCAATAAATGTGTTTGATATTCGGATAAACATCGCCTCGCGCGCAATGATAAACCCGGAACAAATTCCATCGCTTTAATTGGACTCCCACCTCTTCCCTCACTTCCCGCACCAAAGCCTGTTCAGGAGTCTCGCCAGCTTCCAAATGGCCGCCAAAGAGATCCCAGTGATTCGGGAAAGGAATGGCCGGGTTATCGTCGCGCAGGTAAACCACTAAGCGGCTATTGCAGTCGAACAGCAGAACCTGTGAAATCTCTTTCATCAATGAACCGACGCCTGTCAGTCAAATCGAGTGGTAAGCGACGGCTATTCCCATTCGATGGTCGCCGGAGGTTTCGAAGAGATATCATAGACGACGCGGTTCACTCCTCGGACTTCATTGATGATCCGGTTGGAAATTCTTGACAGCAAATCAGCCGGCATAGGAACCCAGTCGGCAGTCATGCCATCAAGACTTTCGACTACTCGCAACGCAACGACATTTTCATAGCTGCGCTCGTCACCCATAACACCGACAGTTTTTATCGGCAGTAAAACCGCGAAAGACTGCCAGACTTTTTCATAAAGTCCGGCGTGGCGCATTTCATGCCAGACGATGGTATCGGCAGCGCGGAGGATTTTAAGACGCTCTTCCGTCACCTGCCCCAGGATGCGGATCGCCAGTCCAGGTCCGGGAAACGGCTGCCGATGAACCATTTCGTGAGGTAAACCAAGCTCTTTGCCCAAAATCCGAACCTCATCCTTAAAGAGCTCGCGCAGCGGTTCGATTAACTTCAGCTTCATAACCGATGGCAACCCGCCGACATTGTGATGGCTTTTGATGGTGACGGATGGCCCCACGAACGAAACCGATTCGATCACATCCGGATAGAGCGTTCCCTGGGCGAGAAAGTCGATCTCACCCAATTTCTCCGCCTGGTTTTCAAAAACTTCGATGAATTTGTAGCCGATTTTTTTGCGCTTTATTTCCGGATCTTCGATGCCGCTCAGATCCGATAGAAAGGCGTCACTTGCGTCGACATAATGGAAGCTATTGGCGAATCTCTCGCTGAATAATTGGCACACGCGTTCGGCTTCTCCCTCACGCAACAAACCGTTATTGACGAAAACACACATCAGCCGATCTTTGATGGCCCGATGAACCAGGGTCGCCGCAACCGATGAATCGACACCGCCGCTGAGGGCGCACAAAACCCGTCCGTTGCCCACCTGATCGCGAATCTTCTGCACGGAAGTTTCGATAAAATGTTCCATCGTCCAGTCGGGCTTGCAGCCACAGATACGAAAGACAAAATTATCGAGAATTTCTTTGCCGCGCGGGGTGTGAACGACTTCCGGATGAAACTGCACGCCAAAGAGCCGGCGCGTCGGATCGGCGAACGCCGCGATCGGCGAGTTGCCACTATGCGCGATCCTGCTCCAGCCCGACGGCACAGCGGTCATTTTATCCCCATGACTCATCCACACCCGCACAGGATCGTTTTTCTTGAAACCGTAAAAAAGATCGGCGTTGCTATCGATCATCAGATCGGCCGGACCGTATTCGCGATGATCCGCGCGGGCGACCTCGCCGCCCGCTGCTAGATTGATCACACCCATGCCATAACAGATTCCGAGGAATGGCACCCCTACGTCTAAAATCTCATGTTTAACTTTAGGCGCATTTTCTTGGTAGACGCTGGCCGGCCCGCCGGAAAGAATGATTCCCTCGGGATTTAGTTCCGCGATCTTATCCGGCGCGATACTGAAAGGATGGATCTCACAGTACACGTTGGATTCGCGAATACGGCGAGCGATGAGTTGCGTGTATTGTGAGCCAAAATCAAGAACGAGGATCATTCGACGCTGTAGTTAGGGGCTTCCTTCGTGATGAAGACATCATGAACATGGCCCTCTCTCAATCCCGCGGCGGTGATTTGCATAAACCTGGCTTTTGATCGAAGCGTGGCGACATCCCGGCAACCCAGATAGCCCATACCGGCGCGTAAGCCTCCAACCAGCTGATGGATATTGAATGACAACGAACCTTTGTACGGCACCTGTCCCTCGATGCCCTCGGGCACGAGCTTCATGGTTTCTTCAACATCGCCCTGGCTATAGCGATCTTTGCTGCCTTGCTTCATTGCTCCCAACGACCCCATGCCCCGATAAACTTTGTAGGTTCGTCCTTGGTAGAGAATCGTCTCCCCGGGACTTTCTTCGGTTCCTGCGAATAGGCTGCCGATCATGACGCTGTCGGCTCCCGCAGCCAAAGCTTTGGTGATATCACCGGAAAATTTGATACCGCCGTCAGCGACAATCGGCACGTTGTGGAGCGCCGCAGCCTTGGCGCAACTGCCAATAGCCGTAACTTGCGGCACCCCCACTCCGGAAACCACTCGCGTTGTACAAATCGACCCGGGGCCGACGCCAACTTTGACTACATTGACGCCCGCCTGGATCAAAGCCGTGGTACCTTCGGCTGTAGCGACATTGCCACCGGAGAGATCAAGATCCGGGTAACGTCCCCGGATTTGCCGAATGGTATCCAGAACATTTTTTGAATGCCCGTGTGCCGTATCGATGGCGATGAGATCCGCGCCTGCGCGCACCAGGGCTTCGACTCGCTCTTCCCAATCCGGCCCGACTCCCACCGCCGCTCCTACACGCAGCCGCCCGCGCTGGTCTTTGCAAGCGTTGGGATATTGGGTCCGTTTTTCGATGTCTTTGACAGTGATCAGTCCTTTGAGATTGAAGTTATCATCAACTACTAAAAGCTTTTCGATACGATGCCGGTGCAAAAGTTCTTTCGCTTCGTCGAGATCGACGCCCTCTTTTACGGTAACCAACTTATCCTTAGTCATCACCTCGGAAACCGTGCGGTCGAGCTTCCTTTCGAAGCGCAAATCGCGATTGGTTAAAATGCCGACTAACCGGTCATTGCGCTTTACGGGTAATCCTGAAATGCCGTACTTGTCCATGATCGCCTTCGCTTCCGAGATCTGCTGGTCCGGCGCCACGGTGATCGGATCGGAGATCATGCCACTTTCGAATTTTTTTACTTTTTCCACCTCGGCCGCTTGGATGTCGACGGGAAGATTTCGGTGGATGATGCCCATGCCGCCTTCCTGAGCCATCGCGATCGCTGTCTTAGACTCCGTCACAGTATCCATCGCGGCACTGACAAGGGGGATGTTGAGCGTGATTCGCTCGGTTAAGCGAGTAGACACATCCGTGTCTCGAGGCAAGACTGCGGACTCGGCGGGAATCAACAGGACATCGTCGAAAGTTAATCCGACGGGCAAGACTTCTTGCTCTAACATCTCTCACCTCCGAGCAAGATTAATAGAACCGAGATTCGCGGCTGGCAATATGGCGTGATCGATCGACTCGCGACAACCATGGAATCTTATACCAGGAAACCTCTTATCAGACAAACTAGTCGCTTCATTGTGGCACTACTTTTAATGTGCTAATTACGGCCACAAGTATGCCGCTTTACGAATACGAATGCTCTAAAGGTCATCGCGTCGAAGCCATTCAAAAAGTCAACGATAAGCCGCTGCGGAAGTGCATGACCTGCGCTGCCGCCACCAGACGGGCAATCTCTCGACCCACCCTACTCCACAATCGCGGCGTCCACGTCTTCGATCGGGTTACCAAAGATGACACTTTACGCACTCGGCCATCGTCGCTGAAGTCGTTTAAGAAAGATAAATTCTAGCAGGCTGCTAAAAAAGACCCATATGCTTCGTTACTGCTCAATCGCCTCGCTGCAACGTACTGTATGTACGCCTCCGCTCGTCGATTTTTCGCGCGCCTTGCATCTGGATCTTTTTGAGCAGCCTGCAAGAGGCTTTTTTCAGCACCCTGCCAGTTGTTATCCTGTGATGCCTTTGCTAGCGTAGCGCCGGTTTATGCTAGCGAAGATCAACAGCGCCGCGCTATACGGTATCGACGCCTTGCGCGTCGAAGTGGAAATCGATCTTGCCTCAGGCCTGCCCCAGCTCGCTACAGTGGGACTGCCTGAGGGCGCGGTCAAAGAAAGCAAAGATCGGATCCGTGCCGCGCTCAAGAACTGCGGCTATACTTTTCCCGCCAAGCGCATCACGATTAATCTTGCGCCCGCCGATATCAAGAAGGAAGGTTCGGCGTACGACCTGCCGATGGCTATCGGTATTCTTGCGGCTGAAGGCTCGGTCGATAAGAATCTCATCAACGATTATTTCCTCATCGGCGAGCTATCGCTCGACGGCGCGATCAAGCCTGTGCGGGGCGCTTTGCCCATCGCCATGGCGGCGAAAAGAGAACATGTCAGAGGGCTGATCCTGCCCAAGCACAATGCACCTGAGGCCGCAGTCGTCAGCGAGGTCGAAGTTCTTGGGGTCAGTGACCTTCCTGAAGTCGTGGAATTTTTGAATGGTCGCCGCGCGCTTGAGCGCACTCATGTCAATCTTGAAGCGCTGTTCCGCCAGCAATCGCAATACAGCTCGGATTTCACCGATGTCAAAGGCCAGCAGCATGTCAAGCGCGCGTTGGAAGTTGCCGCAGCCGGAGGCCACAACGTGATTATGGTCGGTCCACCCGGCTCGGGTAAGACCATGCTGGCAAACAAACTGCCGACAATCCTGCCAGACCTGACACTTGCCGAAGCGCTCGAAACCACCAAGATCCACAGCGTCATGGGCCTGCTCAACGGCTCGCCAATCATCGCGACCCGCCCGTTTCGTTACCCGCACCATACCATCTCCGATGCCGGTTTGGTCGGCGGCGGGACCGTGCCTAAACCCGGCGAGGTATCGCTCGCGCACAACGGCGTACTCTTCCTCGACGAATTGCCAGAGTTCAAGCGCAACGTCCTCGAGGTCATGCGTCAACCGCTCGAGGATGGCAGCATCACCGTCTCACGCGCCATCGGTTCGATTAATTATCCAGCCGGCTTCATGCTGGTCGCCGCCATGAATCCCTGCCCCTGCGGGTTTTTCACCGATCCGCAAAAAGAATGCGTCTGCACGCCGTTACAGATTCAGCGCTACCGTTCCCGGATATCAGGGCCGTTACTAGACCGCATCGATATTCAAGTCGAAGTGCCGGCGCTGCGCTACCAGGATCTCGCCAGTAAGGATGCCGGGGAAAGTTCCGATTTGATTCGGCAAAGGGTCAATGCTGCGCGCGCCATTCAGTTGCAGCGCTTCCAGAAGAGAAACATTCATGGCAATGCGCAAATGGGCGCCCGAGACATCAAGCGCCACTGCTTGCTCAAAGATGATGCCGAGAAGCTCTTGGAAAACGCGATCAACCGGCTGGGCCTCAGCGCCCGTGCCTACAGCCGCGTGCTCAAAGTCGGCCGCACCATCGCGGATCTCGCAGGCTCGGAGGAAATCCAAGCGAGTCACATAGCCGAAGCGATTCAGTATCGGAGCTTGGATCGAAGAATGTAGCAAGGACGGGTGATCATTTGGTTTGCAATAGCCGTTTACCTGGTATGCCCAGGGTTTTCTCCGAGTCAATCGACCTCTTGCAGATCTCATGAACTAGACGCGCATCTCGTCAACCAGACTTATAGTGTTTGCTATGCGCCTCTGTCAGGCATTCCGGCGAACCGTCGCCTTCGCTCAAGCGCCCAAAACGTACGTTATACGATCCTTCAACTCGTCAGCTGCGCCCCGGCCCAATATTTTTTCGTGTTCCGCAAGAAAAAAACCCGCTAAGAATTACCTCCACTCGACTGGTCCCAGCACGATGAAAGGGGAATCTTGTGCGTTTGACACTTCATTTTATCAGGCGTTAGAGTACCCGAACTCTGGCGCAAGCACTTCAGCAGAAGAGTTATTGGCTGAACAGGAGAAAATACGATGAACGACGGACATTCGTTGGTTGAAACTCCCGAGTTGGCGGCCTTACACCGCCGCCTAGCAGAGTATTCGCTGGGAGGACATTGGCAATCCCGAGAGAAAAATCCGGAGCTTGTCGCACACGTTTGGCCTTGGTCAGTGATTTATTCATGCCTCATGGAGTCCGGAGACGTTGTCAAACTAGGCGGCATCGATGACGCTGCAAAGAGGCGAACCGTTCAGCTGGTCAATCCATCATTGACCAACAAAAAAGCCACCAGCCGGACTTTGCAGATGTCGATTCAATTAGTCAAAGCCGGCGAGCGCGCAGAGTGTCATCGGCATACCGCTGCCGCGTTGCGATTCGTGGTCGAGGCAGACGGCACCGCTTACACCAATGTCGAAGGCGAACAGATGCTGATGGAGCCCGGCGACTTGGTGCTCACGCCCAATTGGACCTGGCACGATCATTTTAATCCAGGAGACAAGAATGTTGTTTGGCTCGACGTGCTCGATATTCATTTAAGCAACCATCTTGACGCGGTATTCCAAGAGAACTATGGCGAAGGCCCCGCCCAGCCTATCGTCAAGTCCGACGGTTATTGTAAACAGAGGCTGAGCGCGATCCGGCCGCGGGTGAAAAACGCCAGCAACGCGGCGCTACCGTACACGTATAAATGGCGCGATACATTGCGCGCTCTGCAAGACATCGATGGCGCAGGGGGCAACGACCCGCACGACGGAGTTCTCCTTGAATACGTTCATCCCTTGACCGGCGGTCCGACGATGCCGACGATCGGCTGTTGGGTGCAGTGGCTCCGTCCGGGTGAAACCACCAAGCCGCACCGCCACACGAGCAGCACCATATACCATGTGGTTGAAGGCGAAGGTATTACGACTGTGAGTCCGAAAAAGACCGCCGGAAAAGAATTAGGTTGGAGATCAAGAGATTGTTTCTTTGTGCCGTCATGGAACTGGCATCAATTCCAGAACACGTCCAAAAAGGACCCTGCGATCATCTTCTCGGTCACCGACCGGCCCGTGTTGGAGAGCTTAGGACTATTCCGGGAAGAAGCCTGATCAATGACTCGCTGCAGGTTAGTCGTATGATAATTTTCTAAAAGCGCCGAACGCGGCGTCAGACTATCATCTCGATCGGCGCTGTCCGGCTGGTGCCGCCGAGAACCATTTCCGCGAAAAGAACCCGCAGTTGCCGCAAAAATTGCGTGCTCGATATCCTTCACCGCCGGCGGACAATGATCCCGGGTCATCTCGAGCAGTTCCGTTGCCTCCAGTAAATCGCATTCGAACGAATAGAGAGTGACTCCTGCTAATTCATTTTGCTGAGCGCGGGCGAGAACCTCGTGCAACGACGCGCTCTCCTTGAAGTGGCGGATCAGCAACTCCCGCGACTCTTCGCGTCAGTTCGATTTGTATCTGCATGGTCGAAGCCTAACCAGAGACGGAGTAAAAGCAATCTGGGCTGCGGATCATCGAATCACGACGATAGACTACCGCTACAAGTACGGCAGCCAGGTTTGCAGGCGTACCATCACCGATCACCAACGCTTCGGTGCAATCCTCGCGAAATGACTATTTCTTCGCAATCGCTTGGGGATTAAGCACGTTTTGCGGCTTGCCTGCGGCGAAGGCAAGAATGTCATCGACCACCACAGCGTAGTATTCCTCGTAACCTTCCCTGGTGACGTAACCTAAATGAGGCGTGCAGGTGACATTGTTCATGTTCAGCAGCGGATGATCGGCGCCGATCACTGGCTCTTTTTCGTAGACGTCCACGGCGGCCATCCCCGGACGGCCGGCTTTGAGCGCTTCGACTAACGCGCCGGGGGCAATCAGCCCGGCGCGGCTGGGGTTGACGATCAGCGCCGTCGGTTTCATTCGGCCGAGATCGTCGCGGGTGACAATCGCTTGCGTGTCTTTGTTGAGCGGCAGATGCAAGCTCAAAATATCCGCCCGGGCAAAAAAGTCTTCGCGGCTCTCGGCTACTTCAAACCCGGCGGCCTTGGCGCGACCGGTGGAACCCTCGCGCCCCCAACACACCACTCGTGCGCCGAATGCTTTGCCCGCAGCCGCAACGATACTGCCGATTTTGCCGTAAGCGTAAATACCCAAGGTCTTACCATTGACGCCGATGCCTAATGTCGATTGCCAATGGCCCTCCTTGAGCCGTTTAACTTCGAACGGAAGGTTGCGAAGCGCGCTCAGGATGAGTCCCCAGGTCAGCTCTGCGGTTGCGTTTGAGTTGCCGGTGCCCCCCGCGGAAACCACGATCCCCTTCTCGGTGCAGGCGTCGAGATCCACGTGAGTCGCGGCGCGTCCGGTCTGGCCGATCAGTTTTAACTTCGGCAATCGTTCAATCAAGGCTCGCGGAAAACTCGATCGCTGCTGCGTGAGCACCACCGCCTCGGCGTCTTGGAGTCTGTCGGCCAATTTGCCGATATCCGTTTCCGTATCAGTAAATACCACGACCTCATGGTCGCTAAGCTTCGGGTAAGACTTCAATGTCCGAAATGCGTTCTGATAATCGTCGATCACTGCAATTTTCATTGGTTGCTACCTTTCGTCTAATTTCGATAACCAGACCTGACGGTTCACTTTTCTCCCCAGATAGCGGCAAGTTCGACCGCGGTGGTGATATCGAAAAAGCTCCCCTCCATCAGTCTCAGCGCCATCTCGTGTAATTCGCGACTTCTAGAACCGACGCAGTCTTTCAGAATCACTACGTCATAGCCGAGATTGCGCGCGCTTCGCGCCGTGCCTTCGACACCGCCTTCTGTCGCGACGCCGCTAATCACAATCGTCTTGATGCCATTGCTCCTAAGCATGAGATCGAAGTCCGTCCCGACAAAGGCGTCTGGCCGGCGCTTTTGAAAAACGATGTCTTGAGGCTCGGGTTTCAACTCCGCAATGATTTCCCGGTCGTGCGGGTCGTCCTTCTGTTTCAAGAGCTGACTCGGATCGCTAGCTTTCGCCCGCTTCATCCTGATGCGCACCCAAACTCCCGCTTCTTCTTTGGCCAAGTCAAAGCCGGTCTGCACTGAATAGAAAACCCGCACGCCGATCCGGCGAGCCAGGGCGGACAGGTCCTTCAGCTTGGGCATCATGTCCTGATAATTGAAAGCATTGGGACCGATGGCGTACTCCATGTCCCATATGAGCAAAGCTGTCTGCGATGGTTCGACAATTTCTGCCAACGTGCTGGGGATTTTCTTTCCGGCGATCTCATACATATCTCACCTCCATTATAGTTCGCTTCGAGCAGGCCTCGTCGGTTCGACCAAAATCGGAAATTAGTCGAAAGCCAAGCTCGTCGTCAACAGAAGACAGCGCGTTCGAACAATACCCGAAGGATAAGGCGCTGTGCCCCTACCTTCAAATCGACGAATTTAGCCGGATGTTGCATGTCCTGGCGGGATCAAAAACATTTCCACGTGTTATCCAACAACTATTGCGGCTGATATTTGCCCCACAATTCACCATATGCCTGCTGGCATAGCCGGCCAGGTCGCGAGTAGCTTACCGTACCCAGGAATGTTGTAACTAAGTCCGAGCTTCGAAAGAATCATCCAAAGCATCGCCGGATTGCTCGCGACAATTGGCACTTTTAGCTCCGACTCTAACTGATCTAAAATTTTCAGAGGGTCTAACAACGCCCCCTGGAAATAAATCGCATCGACATTCGGATTTGACTCGAACACCTCACGCGTGAGGCTCGCAACGTCTTCGGAGGTCAGTTTCACCGCATCCGTGTGCGCCTGCAATAGCTGCGGAGGGTAGACGGCTTCGATAGCAAGATTTGCAAGATAATCGCAATAGAGCGCTTTTAGCCGGTCATCGACGGGCGTCATCAGCAGGATCCGTTTAGCCCCGAATGTCGTGAGCGCGGCACAGGCCGAGCGCAAGGCGGTAGCAACGGGAACTTGCAATGCCGCTGCAAGCCGGGCGGTCATGTCCGCGTTAAGCACTTCTTTGGGCGCGCCGCTAATGATTAGCCCATTCCACTCGTGTCGATCTATCAGCTCACGCGATTGCTGCAGCAGACCGTCTAGTTTGTCCCTGGCATCCCAAAGCGACCCACCGGAACCTGACTCCTGAACAAAAGTGAAATCGATATCCGCTGGAATAAAGGCTTTGAAGCTATCGTGATGCGGGCTCGCGGGCGCACTCGAGCCGATAAAACCAATCTTGGCTTTGGTCACGAGCGTTTCTCACTCAGCGATGGCAAGATCTCCATACCCCAAAGATCGACAACTTCCGCGATATCGGGTCCAGCCGGCACGCCGATGCATACCTGAAAAAAACCATGCCGCGCTGCGAAGGCAAAAAGCTCGGCGATACGTTCGAGACACTGCGCCGGTGTTCCGGCGATAATCAATCGCTCGACCGCTTCATCCGGAGTGATGGACGCGGCATAATCGACACCGCGATTCTGCGCATAGGCCTGACGCACCGGTTCCATACTTTGGGGGTCGATGCCGATGCGTATCAGGGTATCGTCGGGCCAACCCGAAGCAATATGCGAGACAAAACGTTTCGCATGTTGCTTCGCCGCCTGTCCATCGCGGGATACGGAAGCATTAAGAAGCATGACTTTTCTCAACGGCTCTGCCAAAGCTGACTGCTTGCGCGCAACGGCAAGAGTATTCAACGTTTCTTCCATAGCCGTAATGCCGTAGAGCGTTTGCAGAATTACGCCGTCGAAATTCCGCGCGATCAGATTCAACACGCCTGGCTTAAGCAGGCTGGGACCGTAGTAGAGGCGAATCGGCGCACGGGCTTTGAAGCGCAACGTGTAGCTTTCAGCGTTCAGATGAAAATAGTCAGCCAACGCCGGCATATCGCTGCGCCGGATCGCATCACCTTTGAAGAGTGTTCGTAGCGCAGTCGCGAGCTCGACCATGATCGGCATCGGTTTCACGCGCTCAACGTGATGGGTCAGAATAGATCTCGACCCAGGTCCTAGACCGAGAGAAATCTCTCGGCCGTTGGTTAACTCGGACATGGTCGCAAACGCCGCAGCGAAATCTATCGGATTACGGAAGTAAGGTACCGCTATCGCTGTTCCCAGTTTTAGCGGCAGCCGGGCTATCAATGCCGCCGAGCTCGCCAGAACGCTGCGATATTCCAAATTGTCGTTGGTCCATACCTGAGTAAAGCCGTGCGGCCCGAGAGTATCGCGCGATTGTTCCGCCAATACGATAAGTTCGGGTAGAGAGTAACGGTTCAGAACGTGGAGCGGAAAATGGATACCAATTTCGCCCCTGAATTGCCTAGATGAAGTTTCAGGATTTGCCATCATACGAGACGGCTATCACAGCAGATCAAAAACAGTCAATGAAGATGTAGCAAAGCAGTTTTGTTTGTTGGCCAAGTACTTCGAACAGCCATGTAATTCTCGTTGACTGTTGCGAATCTGTGACACCAAACATTCCGCGTGCGATATTTTCTTAATCAAGTCGACGGCTTAGCGGTGGAATATGCTTTGCAGTCCATAAAGTCGAGATCGACCATAGAAAATGGAAGGAGGTGCATCATGTGGATCATTCTTATCCTGCTTTGGTTACTTCCTGTCTCCCTGGGATTGGTTATAGCTGCACGACTACTAGGTGGATTACCTGCTGTGAGCAGAGATGAGTGGCGCGCGATTTTCCGCGACAGAAGCGACTTCAAACTTTCTTTACTGATGGGACTTTCGTTTACAATCCTCGCGGTGATGTTTTTTTTCGTCGGTGTTCTGCAAGGTGTCGTCTTGATCAATGTCGGATCGTTGTGGTTGCTGCTGGTGCCACTACTTACAGGACTGGCAGCACTGTTGCTCATCCTGCTGTGGCTACGCATCGGAGCTCGCGAAACTCGAATGCACCGCCCGGTCTGAGCCGCGCGGTATGTTGTCCCGCTGAGTTGTCGTTGGTTCGGTGAAATTTTCTCCGCTGTTCTTCTCTAATTGCTGCGGATGAGACTACCTCTTTCATCCCAAAAGGAGGCGGGGGTCACCCTGCCTCCTCGGTGTATCAACAGCATCTGTCAAACTCATTCAAATCGGTTCGACGGCGACGTGCTGCCCTCGGCGCCGAAACTGCTCTCCGTGCCGCTTCTGTTCTTTACGTTGCCGTTCTGATCTTGCTGGAGGCATGATTTCGACGCCCAGCCGCTTTGCCGTTTGCTCGTCCACCGTGCCGGTGGCTGGCAGGTTGTTGTCCCGCTGAAATTGGAAATAGCTGATTGCGTTTGCGTGTCAATCACGCCGTCGACGCTGCCCGGCTCAAATCCTTTGTCCAGCAACGCCTGCTCGATGTCTTTCTTTTTTTCTTTTTCCAAATTGCTAAACTGTGTTCCCGAGTCATGCGTTCTCTGCTGCCCCTGGTTGGTGTAAATCAAGCCCAATGCCAGACAACCTTCAATTTGCAACGACCAGCATTCGCGGGAAATTCAACCTGAAATTGCGATGCGTCACATATGCGCAACCGGTCCAAACGAAGCTGCTGGAGTGACTGTCATAACTGTATGACAAGAAACCACCGCTAGAACACTTTGAGATCAACCGCTTGTAGCGGGATCGTAGAAGCACGGGGGTATATCGAATTTTTCCTGTCCCGAGGGTGGGCGTAAGAACATTAATCAGTGTAGCACCTGCGTTCGGGACAAATGTTTAGAAGAGCAATGCCGTCACAATCGTCCCACGTCCTGGGCGAGTTCAATCAGATGCCCGTCCGGGTCGCGCAGATAGGCGGTTCGTTGGCCCCAAAATCGGTCTGTCGGAGGCATCACTGGTTGAGCGCCGCGAGCAATCAACTCGGCAAACCCTGCATCCACATCCGATACTTTAAAGCCGAGTTCGAATCCAGGAGCATTGGACACAGGCGGGTCTAAAGCCATGCCCAAGGTTTTTGCCATCGCGCTGCGGGTATACAGAGCGAGACGGGTTGTGCC
>JAICEJ010000088.1 GCA_025924215.1 Candidatus Binatia bacterium | reverse complement strand
TGGCGCTGCCGCCGGTGCGACCGATGTGTATGTCGCCCGAGGCCAGGCCGGCGACCAGGGTCGGCGCGCCGCGGATCAGAATCGGTTGCGCATCGATGCCGTACTTGGCAAAGATTCCCTGCTCGTGAGCAATCCAGAGCGGCATCAGGCGCGCCGTTACAGTCGCGTAGCCGATGACGGTTTTCACTGGCGCGGCCGCGCTGTGCGCCGGAATATGCCACGACAGTTGCAAGGCGAGAAAACAAAGTACAATCATACAGAATCTGATGGAGCGAAAATTCATTTCTCTTATTCCTTTCAAAACTGCGAAACTTTAATCCCTTAGAAACTTTATCCTTGATGTTATCCAAATGGTACCGGGCCTATGCGGTGATTCGATGATTTGCGACGTTGGCGCCTATAAAAATGGTTCACTCGCGCCACGAGCTTGCAAATTCCATTTGTATTAGCGTCTCGTGTTGGAAATGAATCCAGGAAGAGAGGCTGCAGGAAACTTCAATTACCGTTCAAATACCGTGCTAGCCGTATCAAGTTTTGAACTGTTCTAGCCACTGCGTGATAATTTCGATTACCTCGGGTTCGTGTTTGTCGTAGAAGTGATTTGATCCTGGAACAATCCTGTAAGTACCGGTTGCGCCGCTCGCCTCGGCAAGCTCTTTAGCGTATTCCGGGAAAAACGGATGTTCCGCACCACCCGCGATAGCCAGATGAGGACAGCCTAAACGGCCGGCATGAGGCCGAACGTCATTGTTTTCGTGTTTGCCGTACTTGTTGACGTACGTGCGGGCGCAAAACATTCCCATCGCTCCGCTCGCCGGAGCCCAAAGAATTTCTTCTCCTTTGCCTTGGGCCACCATTTCTTCCGCTTGGGCCATCAGCTGCTTGAATTCGGGCTGCTCCATTGCTCGCGCTGAATAAAATTGTTTAGGGCAAGAGCAAGAAACGATGCCCACAACATCACGACGGCGCCGGCTGCCTTGATACATAAGCGATTTGATACAACCCAGGCTGTGGCCAATCAGAATGAAGCGCTTGTAGCCTTGCCGGTTTAGGCACTCCAACCCGCCATCGAGATCCAGCGCGCTGTCTTCCAAAGTTTCATAGGTGGCACCGCCGAAGACGGTCAAATTTCCGGCGCGGTTTATCCAATCGTGCCCGCGGGTGTTAATGACAAAGCCGTGATAGCCGCGTTCGGCGATAGCTTGCCCGAAAACAGCAAGAGGTGGCAGATAAAAATTCATCGCTACCCCATGCACGAAGAGCAATGCGAGATCGGACAACTTATCCGCCGGTGTGAAGAGCAGACCGTGCAGAGTTTCGTCGTCCGTGGTTGTAAAACTCAACAGCTGGGTGTGGATCGTCATCATTGCGGTGTCTCCCTGCCACTCACATCCGAAAGTAAAACTTTTTTGAGTTTGGCGACTACCGGAGGATCGAGATCATAGAAACCGGCGAGCGTCTTGGCGGTTGCAGCACCGTCGATGGGAGCAATGTCGAGTTTCGCTTTTTTCGCATCTGCAAGAAACTCCGGATCCTTCAAGGTGTCGAGAAAAGCTTTTTGTAAAACCGTCAACCGGTCTTTCGGTGTTCCCGGTGGCACAGAGTAGCTGCGGAAGCTTGTGCCGTAAGCATGATCGAGAATTTCCAACAGCTGTCGCGCTTCCTTAGTCTTAGCATAGTCGATGGCGACAGGAACATCCTTCAGTTCGGGATGCGGCTTGAGGGCTGTTTGCACGACAACCTTTACTTGACCACTCTCAAAGCCCTGAGACCAAGTCGGTTTCATAGACTCCCAAGCCCAGCACCCGCCGGAGATTTCGCCGGATTCGGCTGCAAGACGGATCGGGCCGGTGCATTTGTAACCGTCAACAACTCTAAGCGGTACGCCAAGAGCATCGCGCAAAATGCGGGCTGTATCGGAAGTCACTCCGCCTGGTCCATGCCCGCCCATCTTCACCGGTTCCTTGGCCGTTAGCCAGCCATCCAGAGTCGATATGCCGCTGGCTTTGGTTAGAGCGCAAACGCCGTGATCGGCGATAGGTACCCCTAGCCAACCGAATTTGCGTCCATCGAATTTTGCCGCCTCATTGCCTAGCACATGCTGCAAGATCAACGTGCCGACAAAATGACCGATAGTCAGACCGTCGGGCTTGGCTTGATTGTAAATATAATTGGCTGCGATCATGCCGACGGCGCCAGTCATATTCTCGACGATAGTGGTGGGATTTCCTGGCACATGTTTGCCAAAGTGGCGCGCAATTGTGCGGGTATAGACGTCGAAGCCGCCCCCCGGCTCGTATGCGACGATAAAGCGAAGAGTTTTTCCTCGGTAGAATGATTCTTGCGCGTGCAGCGGCGTGCGAAACAGGAACAGGGCCAACAGAACCAAGTTGGATAACCATGCAATTAATTTGATATGCCTCATAAGCGGCCTCCTCGAGTTGAAAAGATAAAAAGCGAAATTCGGTACGTTCTTGCTTATCTCACTCGCTGATCGCCATAAAGTTTTTCGAAGAAGCCGCTGCCGTCCACCTTCTGCACAATACTTGGAACGACGAGATTCTCCATGTTTGAACTCGCCGACTTCCGGGTAAAGCTCTCAGCAGTGTTGCAAGTTGAAGCCGTCCATAGAAGTGTCGAGTTATAGATGATTTGCCGTATTCGATACGTGCCAGGTCAGAACGTCTTGATCACTCCTTCGGTCACGGTGACATCGCTAAGTTTTGATTGCCCGATAGATAATAGTTCCCGCACTTCAGCTTTAGTGGGCGCCGTAATAAAAAACATACCTCTGCCCCGTCCTCTGCCGTCAGTACTATCGACGGCGCAAGTTGTTCCAATTTATATCTGTAATCTTCTGCCGCGAGCAAACAAAAACTTTGAGCATAGCCGGTAAACCGTCGAGACGACTGACCCCTGATATGCCGCTACACGGCAAACCCTCGGCGGCGCCAGCCTTGGGGGAAGATGGTTCTGAACGTCAACTAGCCAGAACTCATGAGCAGTTACAAAGCGGAGATTGATTGCTGCTTGTGACGTTTAGCCCAAGGGATGGAACTCGCGAGCAAATAAGAGTGGCCAAAGTTTTTACCCTCTACAAGCGGCTTAAAAACTTGACTGCGGGTTCATTTGTCAATATGTGTCGTTAGTTTCACAAGGCAGACATATGACAAGAAAAATCTTGCGAATGGTTGCGGCGATTTTCGCCGTCAGCCTATGTGGGTCGCCGCCGGCAGCAGATGGAGCGCAGACAAAAAAGATCCGCCTGGCGTTTAGCGCGCTGGCCTACGCCAATCCGCCGTTCTGGATCGCTCACGATTTAAAATTATTTGAAAAGTACGGGCTCGAATCCGAAATCGTCTACGTCGGCGGGGCGCGGCCGATTCAGGCGATGCTGGGCGGCTCGATCGACGTATCCCAAGTTGGCGGCGCCGCGGCAGTTTCCGCAGCGGCACAGGGAGCGGAGGTGGCTATCCTCGGCACGGTATTTAACAGACTTACCTTTGCCGTTCACGCCGGCCCGCAAATCAAACAGGTCAGCGACCTCAAGGGAAAGACTCTGGCGACCGGCGCAATCGGCGGCAATAGTTATTTTGCTGCGCTGGCTTTCCTGAGGAACTTCGGTTGGACGGCTAACCGGGAGGTCGGGGTGATGTCCGCTGGAGGATCGCCGGAAGTGCTTGCCGGATTGTTACAGGGAAAGTTTCAGGCGGGCATCTTGACGCCGCCGACCTCCACTACTGCGACGAAGATGGGCTACCGGGAGATCTTCGATCTGGCCAGTCTCGACTTTCCTTTCCCGGTAATCTCGGTTGTCAGCACCCGTAAATATATCGACGGCAATCCCGACGTGATCATGAATATACTGCGTGCGACATCCGAAGCCGTCTACCTTTACAAGACCCAGCCGGAGCTTACAATTCCGGTGGTCGCTAGGTTCATGCGCGTTCCAAAAGACGATCCAGCGCTGTTACAATCCCAACAAACCATTGGGCAGCTTTTGAATCAAAACTTAAATCCGTCAATTGAGGGGATCAGATTTGTGCTCGAGTTTCTGGCGGAGAGACAACCCATTCTTAAAAACAAAAACCCCACTGATTTTGTCGATTCGCGATTCGTGCGCAAGCTAGAAGAAGAAGGATTCTTCAAGAAATTTTCCACAAGTAGGTAATCCGTGGTGCGAGTTGCTGATGCTATAGTCGATATTTTGCAAACCGAAGGAGTGAGGTTCGTTTCCACCTTGCCTGGTGACGATATTCTGCCGATCTTTGATGCGCTTCATAAAAACGCCCGGGTGCCGCTGATTTTAACTCGGCACGAGCAAGCGACCGTCTATATTGCCGATGGATACGCTCGTAGCACCGGCGAAGTCGGCGTCGCCATGGTGACCAAAGGGCCGGGCCGCTGTAACGCTTTCACCGCGATCGTCAACGCGTTCACCGATTGCGTTCCCTTGGTGGTGATCTTCGGCCACAGCTCCCGCAAGCAGCTGGCCAAGGGGATGTTGCAGGAGGTTCCTTATCTGGACACATTCCAAACCATGGCCAAATGGACTTTCAGCGTGCCTTCAGCGGAAAGAATTCCCGAAGTTTTTCGTCGCGCGTTTACAGTGGCCAGGTCTGGACGACCAGGGCCCGTCATAATCGAAATCCCACAAGACATCAGCATGGCAGAAGCGGATTTACCGCCGTATCAAAAAACCCGCCGCGTTCGCTTCGGCCCTGATCCTGACGACGTTGACAAGCTAATTGAGTTGATGCAGCAGGCAAAGCGTCCGCTTTTCTACGCCGGTCGCGGCGCGCTCTGGTCCGGAGCAACGCAGCGCCTTATCAAAGTCGCCGAGGCTTACGCTATTCCGGTGATGGCGACTTTGCCGGCTAAGGGTGCGATGCCGGAGGACCACCCTTTGTGCCTCGGGCTCGGTGGCTACCCGCGCGCGGTATACAGCACCGGACAATCTCGCAAGTTTGCCGAAGATGCCGATCTCGTGATCGCCTTGGGTTGCAGTTTTCGCCAGCATGCGACCTCGAGCTGGTTACCCAAACCGGCACAGACGAAGCTGGTGCAGGTGGACGTCGATCCGGCCGAGCTGCACAAGAATTATGCCGCCGATTTGGTGATCCTTGCGGACATAGAATTGTTCTTGCGGGCGCTGTTCGAGCAATCAAGGTCGGTACTGAGCAGCTGGCGAAAAGGCATGGCTGGCGATATCGCCGCCGAGATCAGAGAGCTCAAGACGAAATGGATGGATTCATGGAATCCACGCCTCACGTCGGATGAAATTCCCATGAATCCTTATAGGGTCTGCTGGGATGTCACGCACCAACTTGATCGCAGGAAGACAATTCTATTGCATGACGCAGGTGTGACGCGCGCCTATGTCTCACATCATTACGAGGCGCTGAATCCGCTGGGGTTCATTGGCTTCGGCGGCACCAGCGCTATGGGTTGGTCTACCCCTGCCGCACTGGGTGCGAAGTTGGGCAATCCCGATAAGACGGTGGTCAATTTCACCGGCGACGGATCGTTTGGTATGACTGGAATGGAGATTGAAACCGCGGCGCGGAACGATATCCGGACGCTCACGATTATTCTAAACAACGAGAGTCTCGGCGCTAGCCGTGAAACGCTGCATGACCGGTTCAAGGGACACGAGATCGGCATCGCATTGCGTGGCGACTATGCCGGCGTCGCTCGTGCGCTGGGTGCGTTTGGCGAAAGGGTCGAGAAGCCCGCTGATCTGCAACCGGCGTTGGCTCGCGCCTTGGCACATGAAGGCCCGGCGGTATTGGAAATCGGCGTGAAACCGCTGGAGCCACGACCCTGGCGATCTGAGAGCGGAGTTTAATAAGCAAGCGAGTATTGGCGTACCGGGTTGCGTGAGCCGGACTCCGTTACTCGAATTGTATTTTCTACAGGAGGTAAATTCGATGCTCTACAACCAAGAACGTTTACTTGCCTTGATGGATAAATTTGATCTCGCCGGAGTCGTCGCGGCGACGCCGGAGAATATTTATTACCTGAGCGGTCATGCCTCCTGGAGTCAAAACGGATACCGTTATGGAGGTTCGCAAGTGTATGTTGTTTACCCGCGTGATCCCAAGCAATCGCCGGCCTTGCTGATTCCGGGTGGAGACGTCGGCTATGCTTCACTCGATGAAGTTTGGCTGCAAGAAAAGTACATTTATGGCCGGCCGCGGCATGCGCAGATCGCGGACCCATCTAAGCTGGCGGCGGTCGAGCAGCGAACCGTAAAGCTTGCCGGCAGCGATACCAAAGGCCCAACAGCGGAAAAAGCGCTAGCGCAGCTGATCCGAGATAAGGGCATGGATCGGGGCCGCATCGGCATGGATCATTTCGCGATTCCGGTGACTATCTGGGAAAAAATTAAAGCCGGTCTGCCGCAGGTGACGATGTTGCCGGCTTCGAGCTTTTTCCGTTATGTGAGGATGATCAAGACACCCGCTGAAATTCAGCGCTTGCGCGAATCCGCCGAGCTAAACGAGCGCGCGATCACCAAAATGCTCAGTGCCGCCAAACCGGGTGTTAAAGAGAGCGATCTCGCCGGGATTTACAAGGGCGAGATCGCCAAGGCCGGAGGCCAGGTTTACTGGATGCATATGGCGGTGAGCCGCGGCGGCAATTTCCCGGCGCTTAAAGACAACGTCTTGCAAAAAGGCGACGTGTTTCGCGTTGACATGGGCTGCTCTATCAATGGCTATCACGCCGATGTCTGTAAATCGGGCTGTGTCGGAGCGGAGCCGACAGCGGAACATCGCAAACGTTACGACGCAATCCAAGCCGGTGTGTTGAAATCGGTGGACGCGCTCAAGCCCGGTGTTCGTCCGCAGGAACTTTACGAAACTATGATTGCCGGCGTGCGCGCCAACGGCTTACCTAATTATTCGAATTTTTTCCTCGGCCATACCATCGGTCTGGAAGCGAGAGAGTTTCCGTTTCTTATCGGTCCCGCCGAAGAAGTGGACGACCCGTTTCTTCCCAACACAACCAACATCCCGATGGAACCGGGCATGACCCTCAATTTAGAAGCCTCTAATCATGAAGCCGGCTGGGGCACGGTTCAGGTTGAATATACGTGCGCGGTGACCGACACGGGACGCCAGCATCTGATAACCCCGGATCAGCGGCTGCTGAGCTTGCCGTTACAGTGAACGAACGTCAATGCAGACGTAACGATTCGCCGTGAACCAAAGCGGCAGACCTCCTGAAAAGTTTGAAAACTACCGCTGCCGGGGCGGTTACGGGTATCTAAATCGCGGTTGCTTTGCGAGTGATAGCATGGTTTGCGTTGCTGAACTTGAGACGCTCCAAATTGGCTTGATCTTCAGTCTTGTATTCAATGCGAAGGTTAGCGGCGAACCGAACTTTTCGTTGGCTTGAGCCTCCAGTGCGCTCCGTTGTCGTGTCGTGCACGAGAAATCAAATCTCTCCCATAAGTCCCTAATCCGCCCGGCATCTTGTTCGACGTTGCTCCCATCGTTCTCAATCGAACGATGGCTTGTGGCGAGATTTGGCGCCATGTGAAACTGTGATAGGCACATCGTAGAACGTACCTTTTCTAGAGAACGGATGAAACAGGAAATGACCGAGGCAGTTGCAGATAACGCGTGGACTCGTTCCAACTTCCGGAGGCTGCGCTTTGATCTTTTTGTTCAGCGTCTCGTTCTCGTTGCATCATTGATCGGCATCTGGTGGCTTTTCTCCTTGTCGGTGCCGCATTACGTCTTGCCCGGACCGGCGCGGGTATGGCAGGCGCTCACACTTATCGCCGCCAACGGTGATCTGTGGAGCAATCTCGGCATCACGCTCTGGCGGGTCACCGTGGGGTTTGTCATTGCGGCGCTTGTAAGTTTGCCCCTTGGGATCTTCCTGGGAGCGAACAAACGGGCGGGCGAATTCTTTGAGCCGGTAATCCCGGTGATGAACACGGTGTCGTCTGCGATCTGGGCCATCTTCGCCATCATCTGGTTCGGCATCTCCAACGCCACGACTATTTTCGTAGTGTTCATGACTGCGATGCCATTGATCATTACCAACGTTTGGCAGGGTACGCGCACGGTCAACGCGGAGTTCATCGAGTTGGCCCAGGTGCTGCGCATGCCGAAATGGAAAGTGATGACCAAAATCTATCTGCCGACCATACTTCCTTACTTTTTCTCCGGCGCGCGCCTAGCGTTTGGCTTCGGCTGGCGCGTCTCTCTGGTCGCCGAGACCATAGGCGCTTCGAGCGGAGTCGGCTATCGTCTGCGCCAGGCGGCGGATTTGATCCAGACCGACCAGGTATTTGCCTGGACTCTAACTCTGGTTGTTATGATGGCCACCTTGGAAATGGGCTTGTTAAAGCCGCTGGAGAATCACCTGTTTCGCTGGAAGAAAGAAGCGGAAGGGCAATGAAAAACGGAAATTGTCTTTTTAGGAGACGCATTCTAGTCTCGAAACGATGATGATCAGCGCTTATTGAAACCAATGAATAGTCCGAGTTTAGCGCAGCAAGCGTGCATTGAACCGGGGCAGCCGGCAGCCGCCATCCGCCTGAGCGGCATCAGCAAAAGTTTTACTGCCGGCGATAGCCGCCTTGAAGTGCTGAAAGATGTCCATCTTACAGTAGCCGATCAGGCCATCGTCGGATTGCTCGGCGCATCGGGCTCAGGCAAGAGCACGTTGCTCAACATCATCTCCGGCATTGTTAAACCGGACCATGGCCAGGTATGCATCTGCGGCGCGCCCAGCGCGGAATTCAACGACTGGCGCACGATCAGTTATATGTTTCAAGACGATCGATTGTTGCCATGGCGCAATGCGCTGCGAAATGTTGAATTCGCTTTGGAAGCGGGAGCGATGCCGAAAAGTGAAAGGATTCGGCGCGCCAGCCAAGCTTTGGAGCTGGTCGATTTGAATGGTTTTGAAGCATCGTTTCCTTATCAGCTCTCCGGCGGCATGCGCAGTCGTGTCGCTCTGGCGCGTAGCCTGGTCACCGAGCCACGCATTCTTTTAATGGATGAACCGTTCTCTCGGCTCGATGCGCAAACCCGCGGGCTGATGCATGAGGAACTGCTGCGCATACATGAAATCAAACGCATGACGGTGGTATTCGTAACGCACGACGTCGAGGAATCGGTAATTCTCGCCGATGAAGTAGCCGTGATGTCGCCGCGCCCCGGCACGATCCGAGAGATCGTACCGATAACCCTAGCGCGCCCGCGCGACACGACCCAGCCGGAAGTCGCGAACTATATTCAGAAATTGAGAGGACTTATCTAAAAACGATCGGCGCGAGGTGTTTCTCTGTGAAAGAAATTCAACCGTTCAACAGGCCGTACGGAGTATTCAACGATCAACGTCAAGTTCCGCAATGTTGAATAGCGAGCAGCGCGAGCGGCGGAACTGTTGAAGAGAGACCGGAAGGGAGCGGTTGAACGCGTTCCCCAAAAAAACGGAGGTAAACGTGAGAGGTGGGAAAATGGCTAAGCGCGTAACTGCTGCCGGACTTGTCCTCGCGGCCGTGGCTTTCATGCCATGCCAACTGTTCGCTCAAAAAATTAAAGTTGGTTATTGGACCAGCGGATTCAGCCTGGGATTCGGCGCAGTTTTGGAGCAAATGAAATTGGCCGAGAAAGACGGCCTCGATGTTGAATGGGTGAAGTTTGCCGAAGTTAACGGACCCACTCGCGCGATCGTTTCCAATGCCATCGACCTTGCCTTTGCCGCGCCCTCGACCAATTCCATCGGCATCGCCGCTGACGGAGTACCGGTGAAGATCGTATTGGCGACGCAGATCGCCGAGGCGCAGATGGTTGTGCTGGAAGGCGCGCCGATTAAAACCGCTGGCGATCTTAAGGGAAAGAAAATCGGTATGTCACCGCCCGGCAGCGCAACCCACGCCATTAGCACCGCGATTCTCGATCAGAACTACGGCATCAAACCGAAGGAATACAGCGTCGCGCCGGGGAACGAAGCGCGGCTGGCGCAGTTCTTGACGCAGAAGGAAATCGACGCGGCGATTATCCGCTCGGTTACGATTGCACAGATGGAGGAAACCAAGTTGCGCCGCCTCGCGAGTGTCGTCGATGAATGGAAAAAGCTCACCAAGAGCAGTGCCGCGCCAATTCTTGGCGTCACCATCGTGTACAGCGATTACCTGGCGAAGAATCCCGAGGCGGTAGCGAAGTTTATCGTGGCGATGAGGAAAGCCGTCGAATATGGATCCAAAAACAAATCCCGCGTTGCCGAGATACTTCAGAAAGCCGCCAACATGGATAGTAAAGACGCCACTGCATATGCCAGCCAGTGGGACGGCGCGTATATGGCGTCTTTCGAGCCGCAAGACATAACATCACTGAAACGTATGCATGAGATTGTCAAGGCGCACGGCGGCGCACAAAAAGATCCGCCTGAGAACGCCTTTGATGCAAAGCCATACATGCGGTCTAAGCAACTTAAGTAAGTTAGATATAGCATCCCGCGCAACGGCGGATCTCCCACCCGCTCATCAACCGGCGGCAGCGAGTTCCATCGGATTGTGAGACGCAGATGCTCTAGACGATTCGATAAGATTTCGATAAGAGGAGTTATTGGCTGGGGAAATCTATGCATCGCATGGTAGAGAAGTGTCTGTTCCAAACACTTAGTCTCTGGAGAAGACTGCTGCTGCAGCCGCGGTAGCGGTTCTGGAGTTCACCGCGAAGGAGCTTGTATGCGACTCGATCAAGAAGGCCAAAGCACGAACGTTGAAGATCGCCGCGGCATGAGAGTGTCCCGGGGGTTGGCCGGAGGCGGGATCGGCACCATCGCTATCGTCCTGATCGGCCTATTCTTCGGCATTGATCCCAGCGTGTTATTGCAAGGAAACATCGATAGCACACCGCCATCCCAACAAGCTCCGCAACAAGGCGCTAACGATGAAATGGGTCAGTTTGCTTCCAGTGTGCTTGCCAGCACCGAACGCACCTGGGGAGAAATCTTTCGCCGGCACGGCCAAGAATATCAGGAGCCCAAGTTGGTGCTTTTTTCCGGCGCCGTCGAGTCTGCTTGTGGGTTTGCTCAATCAGCTTCCGGACCATTTTATTGCCCGCAGGACAGGAGGGTTTACATCGATCTGGAATTCTTTCGCGAGCTGCGCGACCGTTTCAAAGCGCCCGGAGATTTCGCGCAGGCCTATGTCATCGCCCACGAAATCGGTCATCATGTGCAAAATCAACTCGGTGTCATGAGAAAGACAGGCGAGTTGCAGAGCCGCTCGAGCCGCGCCCAAGCGAACGCCATTTCAGTGCGGGTGGAACTTCAAGCCGACTGCCTTGCCGGAATATGGGCGGGTACGGCCAATCGGGAGCGGAAGATTCTTGAGGAGGGAGACATCGAGGAGGGTCTGAATGCAGCCGCTCAGATCGGTGATGACCGAATTCAAAAACGCAGTCAAGGTTACGTAGTGCCGGAGGGCTTTACCCACGGCAGCGCGGAGCAACGTGTTCGATGGTTTCGTCGCGGCCTCGAGAGTCGAGATCTCGACCAATGCGATACATTCTCAGCCGGAGCCGTATAGTGATGCGACGCGAGCAATAGTGGAACGGATCAGCGCTTGATGTCGATAAAATTTTTTGAGATTCCGGACATCCATTCTGTTAGCCCTAAAGGACTGGTGCTGATCCATCGTTGCTGCTTCATCAGCCGATCCGAGGGAGATAACTGTCTAAGCTCGGGCGCTGATCGAACCGCGTCGTGACACTGGCAACGACTTCACTCAATCGCCACGAATAGATCTTCCGGCGTTAATCGGCGCTTTGTTAGTCCCTGCTCGTAACTATACAGGGCGAACCTCTCGATGTTTTTTCGATTTGCTTCAAGCCCGTTGCGCCAGGGATCGAACTTCCAAAGCGTCTCTTGGCGCTCCAGTTCGCGCCTGCCCCACATCACCATTGACCAATTAGGATCGGCCCACCGCTGTAGCGCCTGAAGTCGGGCCTGCTCAAAAATGTCGTAAAGAGCTTTCGGCAGTTCCGGCTCTCGTTGCGCCAGTTGTTTTTGGAATGCCAGCACGTGCATGATCGGAAAATAACCCTCCGCCTCCAAGTAGCGCTCCTCCTCCGCCTGCGGGTCACTGAAGAAGCGAGCGACATTTGGGTTTCGTTCGCGAAAAACTTTCGGCAGACGGGAGACAAACATTGCATGGATTTTGCCTTGGACGAACTCGGCTTCGATCTGATCCATGCTGTTCCGGGTTTCGAGTTTAACATCGCCCGGCAACTCTAGGTCCAGCACCTCTTTGCCTGGAGTTATCCAGGTTACGGTTGTGCGCGGCACGCCATAAAAATGGCTCAGGTCGCCTTTTGCCCGCACGCCAAGGGTATTTTGATATCCGCTCAGAGCAATCCTCTTGTCGACCAGATCCATGGGCGAGTCGATGCCGCAGTGAACGTTCTTATACATTTGCGACTGGCTGAACAAGCGCCTTGGAAAAATCGGCACGGCATGGACCGGCATTCCTCGGTCGATGGCGATCAGATAGGAAGACAGCGACAGTTCAGCAGCATCGAATTCAAAATTTTGCAGGAAGCGCTCGTGCCGCCCCGCCTGCGGGTCGAGCTCGACATATTGCACATCGAATTGCGGGTGCTGAATACAACCTTCCAGCAGCGGCGCGTGGCGGTCGTAAGAACCCAATGCCAAAGTAATTTTGGGTTTTGCCATGATCCAACCGTTACTAGAACTTGAGCCTGGCTGTCAAAGGCGTCTCGCCAACGAACTTATGCGCAGATCCATACATCATCTGGTTATCGCACTGGTTGACCTCACAGCGCCTTGCAAATAAGATCCGGCCTGTGATTCAAAATTCCTAATGAGGTAAAAATGTATATCGATGGCGATACTCATTATTGGCCGGTGCGCTTTATCGAACGAGTCGATCATCCCGGCCGAGGGCACGTTGAGCTTAAAAAAGGCGCCGGTGAAATGATCCGCTATGGCGAGAAATTTCCCGGCGATG
>JAICEJ010000087.1 GCA_025924215.1 Candidatus Binatia bacterium | reverse complement strand
TTCAAGACGGCACACTGCGCTGCTTTAACAACGATCTCGATAACGATAGCTGCTGTTACTATTTCGGCCTGCGCCGTTACTGGAACCCAACGCACGGAGTCAATGCAATCCGGTCAAAGCTTTTCATGCGAGGTTAGTAAAATGCTGAAAACCGCCAAAGCCACTCGTCGTCTGATAGTAGCCGCCGCATTATTCATCGCCAGCTTCTCCTCGTCCATTCTCAACGCGGATGAGGCAATCGAAATAGCCGCTGTTGATGTTGGCGTGACAGCTGGCAACCTCGTGTTCCTTCCCGCTAAAGCGATCTCCGTGTTGACGGGAGCGATCAGTGGAGCTTTATCGTTCGTGCTAACCGGCGGTAATGCAGATCTAACAAGGCAAATTTGGCGCGACACCACTGAAGGTCCTTACTTCATAACCCCCCAACAAGCGCGCAAGGCCATTGGCCAGCGTCCCGAACTCATGGAGACAAAATAAAACGGCACGCAACCACCATTGTTGAGATGGGGGCCACATGCCGTTATCAGCTTACGTCCGATTAATTAAGCCAGGTTCTTCTTGAAAAAATTGACGGTTCTTGTCCAGGCATCCTTGGCCGCTTCCGGATTATAGCGATCAGCGTTGGTGTTATTATTGAACGCATGTTTCGCCCCGGGGTAAGTCTTAACGTCGAATGACTTTCCCGCCTTTTGCATTGCGGCTTTCAACGGTTCAACGCCCGGCATGATATTCGGGTCATCTTCAGCGTAATTGCCCATAACCGGACAGGGAATATTTGCCACGGAATCGAGCGGATCGGGATTGCGTCCATAATAAACCACCGCGGCGTTGAGATCTTTATTTTTTGTAGCAAAATTTAGCGATTGACCGCCACCCCAGCAGTAACCAACAACACCTACCTTGCCGTTCACGTAGCTCTGCTTCTTCATGTAATTAAGAGCCGCGGTCAGATCCTCCGCGACCATACCACCGTTTACTTTCTTGATTGCTTCGGTGGCCTCGTCGCTGCCATTGTATTGATCGCTACCGCCGATGCGCCCCATACAGTCCACCGCTATCGCCGCAAAGCCTTCCTTGGCGAAATGTCGAGCAACGTCTTTGATGTGACCGATCAGCCCTCTGTTCTCATGAATCACGATAACCGTTCCCAAGTTCTTGCCATCCTTGGGTCGCGAAAGATAGGCGCTGACGGTTCCGGCATTACCAGGAAACTGCACCATCTCCGACGTGAGACTCGAATCATTCGGGTCAACGATATTGTCTATGGTTTGAGCCATCTTAATTCTCTCCTTTCGAGTGTGATGAATGGCCCAGCTATAGCCAAAATCAACTTACAAATCCAGAAGGCTGCTGAAAAAACCTCATATGCTTCGTTGCGTTCGCCCGACTCGCTTCAACGTACTTAAGCGTACGCCTCAGCATTCGAACTTCGCGCGTCTTGCCTCTGAGGTCTTTTGAGCAGCCTGCATTCAGAGTTGTACAGCAAAATGCTACGGAAACCACCTCTATCTGGAAATGGCAGACGCGGGCCATATGCAAACAAGAGCGACAGGATAACTGCAGATGAGGGAGTGGAAGAGGCTAACAAATGGCTGAGAAAAACAGCGCCGGCCCGCAACCGGCGCGTGGCGTCAGGTCGTGCTCGTGGAAGTGCTGGATGAAGGTTCGGATTTCGATGGTGCGGATTCTTTCTTGGTCTCGGTTTTCGATTCTTTATTCTCGGTTTTGGATTCCTTGCTCTCGTTTTTGGATTCTGACGATGATGCACTTGCGCCGTTCTCGGTCGTAGGGGCATCTTTACCCTTGCGCGCGTAATCGGTGATGTACCAGCCCGTGCCCTTGAGCTGAAACGATGTGTTTGAGATCAGCTTCTTCACCTTTCCTTTACAAGTCGGACACTTGGCTAATGGTTCGTCGGTAATTCTCTGTGTCGTTTCAAACGTCCCACATTTTTGGCACTCATATTCATAGATGGGCATGCTAATTCCTCAATCGCAATATTAAAAATCTAAAGTAATCACCGGTACCGGGCTTGTCAATTGAGCCGAGGTCGCGGAACTAGTCGCTCGCCCGATGTTCGACTTGGTTTCTATTCTTGCCATCGGCCAGGATATGCGCGCCGCCGAACGCTTCAGAGCGATTGCCAAACAGCACCAGAGGCTCGGTTCCAGTATTCGTAATCTGGTAATAATCCTTTGCGCCAAGAAACAGCACGTCGTGTTTTTTGACTGGTCGCTCGTCGCCGTTAATGCCCTTGACCGTCCCCGATCCTTCGAGCACGAGAAAAGTCTCGGGGCTGGCATGATAATGCATGTCCGTTCCGTCACCAGGAACGAAGTAGAGCATCCAGGAGCGGAAATTATCGGTACCGAAAAGGTCGATCTTTCTCTTCTTGTTTTCGCGCGCTTCGGATTGTTTTTCGCCTAGGTTGACAAAGTCCATCGTCATCCTCCCTCTTAGAAAGTATTCGATTCTAACTTACCGGCGCAGCACTCCGCAAGGATTGACAATCTGGCTTGACAGGTATGGAGTGCCGCACTATTGAGACAAGCGCTTACTTGACGACAATTAACAATCGGATAATCGCGCTATCGGGCTTTTGATTACCAACGAACGCGGAGGTGAGCCATGACCAGCTTATGGGAAAGTACTACCGTCGAGAACAGCACAATGCCGCTCTATCTTAGCGTGCCGGAACGGGGCGGCCCGGTTCCCGGCATCGTCGTCGTCCACGGACAGTCGGGACTGGAAAGTTTCATCAAAGAAACAACGCACATGCTGGCGCTACAGGGTTATGCCGCGATTGCCCCGGACCTGTACCACCGCGACGGTCCAGACTGCAAAGACGATAACATGAGCAAAAAATCGAGAGTGCGCGATCCCAATATCATCGCCGATATTACCGGCGCGCTGCAGTTTTTGAAGAACCACCGCCAGGTCGACGGCGCGCGTTTAGGCATCGTCGGTTTTTGCATGGGGGGACGAATCGTTTATCTGATGTCGGCGGCGAGTCGCGAGCTCAAAGCCGCTGTGATGTTTTACGGCAGCAGCACGATGACGCCGTTGGGCGAGGGTCCCTCGCCATTTGATCGCACGCGCGAGATCAGCTGTCCGATTCAAGGACACTTCGGCGCGGATGATCAGAACCCATCACCCGACGACATGCGCAAGCTCGACGCCGAACTCACACGCTGGAATAAGCCGCACGAGTTTCACACCTACGCCGGCGCCGCTCACGCCTTTGCCAACGCCGGTTCCGCCAACTACCGGCCTCACGCAGCGGCTTTGGCATGGCCCAAAGCCATGGAGTTTTTTAGCCGGCATTTGATCGGCTAGAGAACCATCCATCGCGTTCAGGAACGAAGTGCGCGATCCCAAAGATTTACTCGCGTTTGATTAGCATGCTATCGGAGCAGGTCATCGCGCATCTTTGTTCATCATTGCGCGATGTCGCGCACCCACATTCAGGGAAATTTTTACCTGACAACAGCCGTCTTGATGGTTGCCGCCCTTCCATAGTAAAAAATGATGCTAGCCGTGACCGGCAAGCTATGAACGTTAGCCGAACAATCCGGATTGCGAGGAACTGACGATGGCTGAGAATTCACATGTGTCGGAATCGGCTCGTCATCACATGCATTACTACAACGCCGCAGCTGACTTGATCGAACGCAACCTCGCTGTGCGCCCTGAAAAAATCGCCTACATCGACGACGACGGCCGTTACACCTTTGCCGAGCTCGCAGAGCGCGTAAATCGCTGCGCCCATGCCCTTTGTGAGCTGGGCGCGACGTTGGAGTCGCGCATCATGGTCTGTCTGAGCGATACGATCGATTTCCCAAGCGTGTTTCTTGGTGCCATCAAGGCGGGCCTCGTTCCAGTCGCGGTGAACACGCTACTAACCAGCGGCGATTACGACTTCATGCTGCGCGACAGCCGTGCTCGCATCCTGGTGGTATCGGAGTCATTACTACCGGTATTCAAACCGATACTGGCAGGACAGCCGTTCCTGAGCCATGTTGTGGTCTCCGGGCCAAGTGCTTCCGGCGAGCCGCGGCTTGCAGAGCTGATGGCACACGCGAAGAACGAATTCACCGTCGCGCCGACCCGGCCCGACGATGCCTGCTTTTGGCTTTACTCTTCTGGCTCCACAGGTACGCCGAAAGGCACGGTCCACGTTCAGACCAGTATGGTTGCAACCACAGAGCTCTACGCCAAACCAATCCTGGGAATAGAGGAGAGCGATGTTGTATTCTCGGCGGCGAAATTGTTTTTCGCTTACGGTCTTGGCAATGGGCTGAGTTTTCCGCTTTCAGCGGGCGCGACCACGGTTTTGCTAGGGGAGCGGCCGACACCTGCTGCTGTTTGCCGGATTTTGCGCCAGCACCGGCCAACAATTTTTTATGGCGTACCGACTCTTTATGGCGCGCTTCTGGCGAGTTCGGAGCTGCCCAACCGCGCAGAGCTCAACCTGCGACGTTGCACGTCGGCCGGTGAAGCCTTGCCGCCAAACGTTGGCCGGAAGTGGCTCGAACATACCGGAGTAGACATTCTCGATGGCCTTGGTTCCACCGAAATGCTCCATATCTTTTTATCCAATAGATCGGGCGACGTCCGCTACGGGACTTCCGGTAAACCGGTTCCGGGTTATGAGGTGCGGCTGCTCGATGAGGACGGCAACAAAGTAGCGACAGGTGAGATCGGCGAATTGCAGGTCAGCGGCCCGAGCAGCGCCGCGTACTACTGGAACAATCGCGAAAAGAGCCGCAACACATTTCTCGGCGCATGGACCAGGAGCGGCGATAAATATATCGAAAGCGAAGACGGTTTTTTTACTTACTGTGGTCGTGCTGACGACATGCTCAAGGTCAGCGGCATTTGGGTCTCCCCTTTTGAGGTGGAAGCAGTGCTGGTATCGCACGAAGCGGTCCTGGAAGCCGCTGTGGTTGGCCATGAGGACGGTAACGGGCTGATCAAACCGAAAGCATTCGTGGTGCTTCGTGCTGAGATATTGCCGACCCCGGAGCTTACCGTTGGACTGCAGCAACACGTAAAAACGCATCTGGCGCCGCATAATTATCCCCGCTGGATCGAGTTCGTGCCCGAGCTGCCAAAAACCGCTACCGGCAAAATCCAACGGTTCAAACTGCGAGAACCACTGAGGCATGACCCGCGCTGAACTTTTTTGGGACTCCACGGAGGCAATCATGAACCTCGATCTAAACTCGAGCCGCCGGCAATTTCTTGTCGGGGCTGGCCTGCTCACGGCAAGCGCATTGCTGCCGAATCCGCCGGCACTCGCACAGACCTCAACGATCCGCATCGGCCTCATGCTCCCTTACACCGGCACTTACGCCCAACTGGGCACCGCCATAACCAACGGCTTCAAACTAGCGGTGGCGGAGCGCGGCGGTAAACTCGCTGGCCGCGAACTGGAATATTTTTCCGTCGATGATGAATCCGAACCGGCTAAAGCGCCGGAGAACGCCAATAGGCTGGTGCAGCGCGACAAGGTCGACGTGCTGGTCGGCACAGTTCATAGCGGCGTGCAGATGGGCATGGTCAAAGTTGCGAAAGAAAGCAATACCTTGATGATCATTCCCAATGCCGGCCTCGATGCCGCTACCGGAGCGCTGTGCGCGCCAAATATCTTTCGCACTTCATTTTCCAATTGGCAGCCGTCCTATCCGATGGGCAAAGTGCTTGCCGACCGCGGCATGAACAATATTTTGACTCTAGCTTGGAAATACGGCGCGGGACAGGAAGCCGTGGCCGGATTTAATGAAGGCTTTATCAAAGCCGGCGGTAAATCGGTTCGTGGACTTTGGATTCCGTTTCCCAATGTGGAATTTCAAGCATTGCTCACCGAAATCGCTTCGATCAAACCGGACGCGGTGTTCGTATTTTTTGCCGGCGCCGGCGCGGCAAAGTTCATCAAAGATTATAACGCGGCCGGGCTGCGCAGGCAGATCCCGCTCTTCGGTTCGGGCTTTCTGACCGACGGCGTGCTCGATGCCGTGGATAAAGCCGCCGAAGGCCTGGAAACCACGCTCCACTATGCCGATGGTCTGAACACCAAGCGCGATCGCGAGTTCCGCGCGGCATATAGCAAAGCATACAAGAGCGAACCCGACGTCTACGCGGTGCAAGGCTATGACGCCGGTCTTCTCCTCAACATCGGACTGGATGCAGTGAAGGGCGATGTCACCAAAAAGAAAGAAATGATCGCGGCTATGGAAAAAGCCAAGATCGACAGCCCACGCGGACCCTGGACAATGTCGAAAGCACACAATCCTATTCAAGACATTTACTTGCGCAGAGTAGTCGGGCGCGAAAACAAAATGGTTAGCGTCGCCCATAAAGCGCTCGCCGATCCGGCGCGGGGATGTAAGATGTAACGGCGCGGCGCGACTCGTCTAAGGCAGTATTCGTGCATTCGATATAGGTCTAAACGCGGGAGTTTCACGCGTTCGACGGTTCAAGGTTCAAAGGTTCAACGTCAGTCAACTCCCACTCCTCCGAGTTCATTCTCGACCTTGAACCTTTGAACTGTTGAACGTTTGAACAAATCCTTGGTGATGTTCTATCTCATCCAATTACTAAACGGCATCCAGTACGGTCTGCTATTGTTTTTACTTGCGAGCGGTCTGACCCTGATCTTTGGGATTATGGGTGTCATCAATCTAGCCCACGGCAGCTTTTATATGATCGGTGCCTATCTAGCTTATTGGCTGGCAAGGACGACGGGTAGTCTCTGGTTGGCAATTCCGCTCAGTGTCATCGTCGCTTTCTCGATTGGTCTGCTGCTTGAGACAACCATCTTCAGCCGGCTGTACAAACGGGACCACCTCTATCAGGTATTGCTCACGTTCGGTTTAATCCTGGTGTTCGAGGAACTGCGCAGTATTCTGTTCGGCGACGACGTGCATGGGGTTCCGGTGCCGCCGCTGCTCGATTTTTCGATTCCTCTCACCGAGACTCTCTCCTATCCGGTTTACCGCTTGTTCGTCACGGCCGTTTGCATGACCATTGCTCTTACCATGTACTTCATCATCCATAAGACCAGAATCGGCATGATGATTCGGGCCGCCACCAGCAATCGCGAAATGGCCGCTTCGCTCGGGGTCAACATTCCGCTGCTGTTTGCGTTCGTCTTCGCATTTGGCGTCGCGCTCGCCGGTTTTGCCGGAACGATCTCGGCGCCGATTGCCTCGGTGTCTCCGGGCATGGGCAATCACATCGTGATCATTTGTTTCGTAGTCGTAATCATCGGCGGCATCGGTTCGATCAACGGCGCAATGATCGCCGCTTTGGCGATTGGTCTGGCCGATACCCTCGGCAAAGTAATGGCGCCGGAATATTCCGCATTTGCAGTTTATTTGCTGATGGCGACGATTCTGTTATGGCGACCCCAAGGAATCGCCGGTAGAGCTTGACCGTGAGCGCTATCACTCTGCCGCGATCGGTCTTGCTCATCGCCGCCGCGGCGATCGCCATTGTCCCGCTAGTGGGCTCGACATTTTACGTTCAGCTCGGCGCTAAGATCATGATCATGGCGATCTTTGCCTTGAGCCTGGATTTTCTCGTCGGCCATACCGGTCTGGTGAGCCTGGGACACGCAGCTTATTTCGGGTTGGCGGCATATGTGCTGGCGTTGATTTCACCCCAATATCAAGCAGCCAATCTCTGGTTAACCTTGCCTGTGGCGGTTGTAATTACCGCTCTGGCCGCTCTGGTGATCGGTTTTCTTGTCGTGCGAACCACCGGCGTCTATTTCATCATGGTGACGCTTGCCTTCGCGCAGATGCTCTATTCTATTTTTCACGACACCGATCTGGGCGGCGGCTCCGACGGGATTTACATATACGTGCGGCCGGAACTGGCAGTAGCCGGCATCCGACCTTTCAATCTGGAAAGCCCGGTACAATTTTACTACTTCGTGCTTCTGATCATGGTGGGTGTTTATGCTTTATTGAGTAAAGTGCTTCATGCTCCGTTCGGGCGCGCCCTCGCGGGCATCAAAGCCAACGAGCACCGAATGCGCTCTATCGGCTATCCGGTATCGAGCTACAAGCTCGGCGCTTTCGTGCTCGGCGGCGCGATTGCGGGACTCGCCGGTTATCTCGCGGCGTGCCAGTTCGGTTTCGTCAATCCCGAGATTCTCGCCTGGCATCATTCGGCCGGCGTGTTGATGATGGTGATCCTAGGCGGCATGGGCAAACTCCACGGCGCGGTGCTCGGCGCGTTTGGTTATACCTTGCTGCAAGAAATTCTCTCAACGCCGTTGCTACTTGGTTCGTACGCCAAACACTGGCAGCTGGCGATGGGAAGCTTGATCGTGTTAATCGTGCTGGCTTTCCCGCACGGGTTGGCCGGGATTCTCGATCTGTCGTTGCGCATACGCTCAACTAAGCCGGCGCGGGTGGAAGAGGCCCTCGATGATTGAGCCGATTCTGCAGGTGCGCCGATTAGCCAAAACATTCGGCGGCCTTGCAGCGGTCGACGAGGTTTCGCTGGACGTCAATGTCGGCGAACTGCATGCGGTTATCGGACCTAATGGCGCCGGTAAAACCACACTGATTAACATGCTGTCGGGCGATCTATCAATCAGCGCCGGCAGCATTCGCTTCGGCGGCGACGAAGTGGCGCATCTTTCACCGGAGCGCCGCTCGCGTTTAGGGATCGGCAGAAGCTATCAGAAGGTAAACATTTTTGCCGGCTTTAGCGCGCTGGAGAACTGCCGCTTGGCAGCGCAAGCGCGCGATCCACGTCCATTGAACTGGTTGCGCGAGGCAGGCTCCTACGATGAGATCGTAGCCGCGGCCCGATCCACGCTTGCAGATGTCGGCCTGGCAAATCGCGCTGAGACCATAGCTTTCACTCTTAGTCATGGCGAGCAGCGCCAGCTCGAAATCGCCATGTCGCTGGCCACCCAGCCCAAACTACTGCTGCTGGACGAACCGTTGGCGGGTCTCGGTATCGAAGAGTCTTCGAGGATGGTCGAGCTGATCCGTCGTATGGCGCAGACGCACGCTATTCTCTTGGTGGAACACGACATGGATGCGGTCTTCCAACTGGCTCGGGTGCTCACGGTTATGGTCGACGGCAGGGTTCTCGCTTCCGGCAAGCCGGATGAAGTTCGGGCAGATGAGCAAGTCCAACGCGCGTACCTGGGTAAGTTCGACGAACACTCATGATGGCTTGCCCGATCATCGAGGCCGAAGGCCTGCACACGTATTACGGCGCCAGCCATATTCTTCACGGCATTAACTTGATAGTGCGCCGCGGCGAAGCCATTGGGCTCATGGGACGCAATGGCATGGGCAAAACAACACTGATTCGCACCCTGGTTGGTCAGATCGCGCCACGCCATGGCGCGATTAAGATCAACGGCCGTGTCATGACTCAGGCTGCGCCCTACCTGATGGCGCGCCAAGGCATCGCTTACGTTCCCGAGGGACGCGGCATTTTTCCGAATCTCTCTGTTCGCGAAAATCTGATCATGATGGCGCGACCCGGACCGAATGGGCAGTGTGACTGGACCTACGAGCGGGTGCTGCAAACTTTTCCCCGGCTAGCCGAGCGCTTGTCACATGGTGGACAACAGCTTTCCGGCGGCGAGCAACAAATGCTTTGCATTGGCCGCGCCCTGATGACCAATCCAACATTGCTAGTGCTCGATGAGGCCACTGAAGGCCTCGCGCCTCTGATTGCCCAGGAAATTTGGCGCATCATCCGCACTGTTCGCGAAAGTGGTATCGCTGCCATCATCGTTGACAAGAACTTCGGCGCCGTTTCGGCTCTCACCGACCGGAACATTATCCTGGTCAAAGGCCGAGTTGTTTTTGAAGGCACCGGCAGTGAATTACGCAATCGCCCGGAACTGCTGCAGCAGCATCTAGGAATTTGACCGAACTTCCCTCTCAGCCGCACCCGTTGAGCCGCTTGACACTTTATGATTGCTTTGAGAGTGTTCGGCTGCCGATGATTTTTTTCCTTCAGGATGGTGATTATGGAAAACCAAAAGTTTGTCGATTCCCTTATTCAAGAAATAGTTCAACCAGGCGTCGATCAATTAATCAATAACCGTTTTTTTACCGAGTTAAGGCAAGGCAAGTTATCGCAGAAGCGGCTCAAAGGCTTCGCGCTACAGCACTATCATTGCAATCACGCGATCAATAAGGGCCTGGCGTTCTGCATGGTGAGAAATGCTAATAACCCGCCGCTCTACAACCAATTTCAAGAGCTGTTTACCGAAGAGCAGTCGCATCCGGGCTTGATGAAACGTTTCGGTTTGGCCATTGGATTGACTGATGAAGATTTTGACAGAGAGCTGTTGATCTTTGAATGCGTGGCTCACACGGCCGCGGTGATTCGGGGCATGTTTTTAGGAACCCAGGCCGAAAGCCGCGCCGGCGCGCTGGTGAATGAAACCATGGTTTGCCGCTATTCCGGAGAATTCGATACCTACTTGGAGAAGCACTACGGTTTTGATAGCCGCGCCCGAACATTCTTCATCGTCCATAGCAAAGTCGATCAAGAGCACACCGCCATGGCCTCCGAAAGCATCGCGCGCAATGCCAACACTGACCGGGACAAAGAGATGGTCCGCGCCGCGGCGCGCAACATGGTCCGTTTCAAACTGGCAAAATTCGAAGGCATCTATGACGCATATGCATGAGATACGCGAGCAGGTTGCTGAAAAGCCTCATATACTTCGTTGCACTTGCCCGCGACGCTTCAACGTACTGAAGCGTACGCCGCAGCTCATCGAACTTCGCGCGCCCTGCCTCTGAGGTCTTTTTGAGCAGCTGCATTTCGGAAATCCAATGACTTTTAAACGGGCTCGGTTTCGAGGACACTAGCTGAAGGGTCAATGACATCGAAAGCGCTTGGAGGTGGTTTTCATGGTCACGATTATCCCAACGGCTCTCCGGCTTTTTCTTCTATCGACACTTCTCCTTGGCGCAACCGAGCTCGCATGGTGCGCTGAAAAAACCAGCAAACTCGCGCCCGTTCGCATCGCTTACGTGTCGCGCAGCATTTTGGATATGCCCTACGTGATCGCCCGGGATCGCGGGTTTTTCCGCGAGGAGGGTTTGGACGTGGAGTTTATCTTCATGAAGGCGATCCAGACAGTGCAGGCAATGCTTGCCGGCGGCGTAGATTTTGGCACCGCAACCGGCACCGCCATCAGCGCTGCGGTAAACGGCGCAGATGTGCGCGTGGTGTTCGCTCTGACAGACAAGCCCTCCTTCGATATGATCGCGCAGTCGAACATCACTAACCTACAGCAGATGCGCGGCAAGAAACTCGGCATTTCCGCACCCGGCTCGCTCACAGAAATTCTTGCTCGGCAGATTCTGCTGGTAAACAAGATCCCGCTGGACCAAGTCACCATGCTCCCACTGGGCACGAGCGATGTCACGTACGTCGCCCTAAAGGCCGGCACCATCGATGCGACCATGCTGCAAGTGCCGCAGAATCTCATCGCCCAAGAAGAAGGCTATCGGAAGATCGCCTCGGGCGCCGATGTTTACCGGGCCGTTCAAGGCGGTCTGACCACTACAAAAACGGTCATCAGCGAACGCCCAGAGGCTGTCACGAGAGTCATTCGCGCAACACAGAAGGCCTTGCGCCTGATCCGCAACGATAAGAAATTCGCCGTCGACTTTATCAAGGGGCCGTTTCTCGACCTAGGAAAAGAACGCGACAAGTACGCCGATCGAGTTTATGACACCGCCTTGCAGTTCTATCTCCAGTCGGGGGTGGTCGATGAGAAATTGCAGCGCGACATGATCACCACCGCGGCGCAACGGGTCAAACCCAAAGATCCGGTCCCACCGGAGCGTGTCTTTGATTTCAGCTTCGCACAGAAAGTCGCGGACTCGATGAAGTAGAAGATGCCGACAATATTATTTGACGATTGAACCACTTGAACGATCATTCGGAGGCATAATGAAATTCAGCACTGACCGAATACTGACCACACACGCCGGAGCCTTGCCCCAACCCGACGATCTAAAGCAGATGCACACAGCAAAAATCAGCGGCCAGCCCATCGATGAGGCCGCTTTCGCTCAGCGGGTGCGCCAATCGGTTGCCGAAGTGATTAAGAAACAGTTGGCTTGCGGCCTCGATATCATCAACGATGGCGAACTCGGCAAGTCCAATTTTTCGCGCTACGCCCGGGAGCGCCTGAGCGGCTTCCTCGAGCGTGAAGCGAAACCGGAAGACCACGTTTCTTCGATCTTCGCTCGGGACATGATCGAGTTCGGCGATTATTTTCGCAAGCGCATGGGCGGCATTCGCGGCGAAAACGTCAAGAGAGTCTTCTGCAACGGGCCGCTCAAATACGTCGGTCAGTCCTCGCTTCAAGCCGAGATCGAAGACTTCAAAGCGGGCCTGCAAGGACAATCCTACGAAGAAGCTTTTCTTCCGGCGGTCGCGCCGGGCACCATCGAGCACTGGATGAAGAACGACTATTATCCTGACGACGAATCGTACCTGGCCGCCATCGCCGAGGCGATGCACGAGGAGTACAAGGCGATCGTCGATGCCGGATTTTTGCTGCAAATCGACGATCCGGATCTGCCCGACGGCTGGCAGTTCATGTCGCAAATGTCGGTGCCGGAATATCGCCGCTACGCCGAACTGCGCGTAGATGCGCTCAATCACGGCTTGAGAGACATCCCGCCGGAGAAAATTCGCTTCCATACCTGCTGGGGCAGTTATCATGGGCCGCATAAGTTCGACATTCCGCTGCGAGACATCGTCGACATCATTCTTAAAGTCAACGCCAACACCTACTCGATCGAGGCGTCCAACCCACGCCACGAACACGAGTGGCGCGTCTGGGAGGATGTGAAATTTCCGCAGGGCAAAGTCATCGTGCCCGGCGTCGTTGGCCACGCAACAGACATCGTCGAACACCCAGAGGTCATCGCCGAGCGTCTGCTGCGTTATGCCAGGATTGTTGGCCGGGAAAACGTCATTGCCGGCACCGACTGCGGCCTAGGGCCGCGTGTCGGCGATCCGCAGATTGCGTGGGCGAAATTTGCAGCGATGGCCGAGGGCGCGCGCATCGCGACAAAAC
>JAICEJ010000086.1 GCA_025924215.1 Candidatus Binatia bacterium | reverse complement strand
GAGCCAGTAGCGCTCTGACATGCCGAAGTAATGCGCGAGACGGTGGGCAATATCGGCGCTGATCGAACGTTGACCCTGGACGATCTCATAGACTCGTCTGGTCGGAAGGTCGATATCTCTAGCGAGGCGGAAGACGCTGATTCCCTGCGCTGCGATAAACTGTTCAAGCAAAACTCTACCAGGATGTATCACGTATACTTTCGGAGTGGTCATTAGTACCTCCTAGTTCAATAGTTCAAAAGTTCAAGGGGAAGACCATGCAGACATCACGGAGAGGATTTGGAACGTATGAATTTTTCGCCTCGCATCTCGCTTTGTCGCATGTAAGCAATCAGATTGCTGATCATGCCAGATAAACGCTTAAAAGATTGTCGCAACTTCTCCGTTTCGTCATGTGTGACGTATCCTTGGTCAAATGCGACATAGAGCTGCGACCTAACTTCACCGCAGGATGCTTTCGCGATATATAGGAACTGACTGAATTCTTGATTCCCACCACGTTCGAAGCCTTCAGCTATATTAGACATGACAGAGATCGCTGCCCGCTGGATTTGATCTCGTAAACCGAAGTCTCTTGAAAACTTTTCTGTTTTCGTTAAACGGTATACTTCTTGAGTGAGTAGCCGGGCTTGTTTCCATACATTAAGGTCTTCAAAGTTTGAACGGTCATGTTCGTCCTCCATGAATTCAAACTTCTTTTCCGTCCTTGAACCATTGAACTATTGAACCATTGAACGGCTGTTATTCTTGTTATTCTATCGTTCCCTGTAAAAACCATCTTCTTCTGACCCGATCATAGTAGAGCCACAAGAGATCGCCGCGGCGGGTTTCGGCGAAGTAGTAGTCGCGTTGGATCTCGCGATTCCACCAGCCGCCGGAATACACATAGGGGCCGGTCAGTTTGTCGATGCTGCCGTGCTTGGGGCCTAAGAGCAGCCAGCCGTCCTCGTGCCTGTTAAAGGGTCCGCCGGCAAGCATGATCGGTTTTTCGGTTATCCGGCGCACCAACATATTAGGAGCGGGCTGGTTCCATTCGTTCAAATTGTTCAATCGCTTCGCGTCGTTCAAAACGTTTTTGGATAATTTAACTTGGTCGAGCGGTTCCCAAGTAAATCGCGCTTCGGGAAGATGTCCGTCTTTTAGTTTCGCCTGGACGACTGCTTCGGCGCCGAACTCAGCGCGCAAACGCGCCAGCGCGCGATTAGCCGAATCGAAGTCGCGCTTCGGTTGCTCGCTGAACAGACGGAGTTGCTCGACGGTGGCGGCGCAGGCCTCGGCTTTTAATTCGATTTCAATAACGCCGGCAGGAAATTTTAACGACTCCAAGCGCAGGCGCACCAGATCGAGTATCTGAGCCACTTCGAGGGTGGGGACGGCGGGGCGAATTTGCTCTTTGAACCATTCGTTCTTATCGATCAGAAAACCAAGCCATAGCGCGCTGAGCGCCTGGGTGCGCGCGGCAAGCGTCGCCAGCATGGGGTGAAGCAGTTGTTTGATGAGAAAGAGCAGCCGGGTAACGTCGCTTTCAGGATCGTCGAACAGATGTCTTTGCGCAACGGTCTCTTCCTGCGCGCACGGATCGAGCGGAGTCCAGAGATCGCCGGCGGCCATCCGGTAGAGACGATGAGCTTGAGCGCCGAAACGTTCGCGCAACCCTGCCGATGGAAGCGAAAGTAAACCGCCTACTGTTTTGATGCCGAGCTTTAAAAGCGTATCGCGAAACTTAGGTTCTATGTCTAGACGATCCAGCGGCACTTTGCGCGCCGCGTTGCGCTCGTCGGCGGGATCATCGAAAATCGTTATCCCTGGTTTTTCTTTAGCGACCGCATAACTGCCGAAACGACTAAAACCGACAACCAGGTTAGCCTGCAATCCTTGCGTTTTAATGTCTTGATAAATAGCGTCGCCCCATTCTCGCGGCGACACATAGATACGCTGCAGACCTTTGCCGTTTAACCAGAATACTCCCGCCTCCGCCACCGAGGGCTCGACTTCGGGCGTGAAGCACATCAACCGTTGGGTCAAGGCATCGATCGCTTTGTGGATTTCATCCGGCCGAACCTCCCCTGCGCGCAGCCCACGCGCTAAAGAAAACGCCGCGGCATAGCGCAACCCGGAAAGCACGCCGCAGCGCCGGGCTCTCTCATTGATCTGCAGAATCAATCCCTGCGGTTTGTCCTCGGCCACCACCGCCGCCGGATAAGCACGCCACTCGGGATGGCGCTTGAGCAGCAGCTGCAGCGCAAACGCCGGCAGATCAACACAGGCCAGCCGGTCCGAAGCGGAGCTCTTCATGGTTCCAAGTCGGTCCACGACGTTTGTCTTTGAGAACATTAAGCATGCAGGCAAAGCGATTTTCCGAAGCGCGTTTCTTTTCGGCGTGAAGCCGCAGCGACACCAGCGATCCCAGAGAAAACGCCTTGCGCTGTTTTTCGGTGAGACAAACCAATGCTGTCTGGTGATGATGGGCGAGTCCGGTCAGTCGGCTCTGTAGCGGCATGGGAATATCGGCCGTGCCGAGATCGAATACCAGCAAGCCAAAGCCGCCGGAGCGCAACAGCTTCTCGCCGGCGCGCGCAATTTTTTCCTGCGCCGGTATGCGGATCACCACCAGCGCGGCCAAATCGGTGCCGCTTTGAGCCGCGTCGGGAGGATAAAAGCAACTGGCCATCGAAGTAACCCAGCCCACCGGCTCGCCGCGCTGCTGCGCTTCCCGCACCAAGCCGAACGTCATAGTCAAAGCCGCCGAAGAGACCGAAGCGGAAATTTCAACTAATCGCCCAGCGACCTCGGTGAGCGTCCAGCAATTTAACGCTGGTGCTAATTTTTGAGCGGGGTACAACATAACATTCGTTCAACGGTTCAAACGTTCAACAGTTCAACGTCAAACAAAACCAACAGAATCGGCAAAACAGCTTTACTTTGCGCTTATGCTCTTCGCCTTTCTGCGTCAAAGTTCAATCATCAACACCCGCAAACATCTAAACGCCGGAAGTGCTGGAATATTTTTTTTACGTTGAACGTTTGAACCTTTGAACTGTTGAACAAAGTTTTTAGAATTTCCTAAGCAGTCCGACCACCCGCCCGGCGATCCGGAATTCTCCTTCTGAAACGGTGATCGGCGCATATTTTTCGTTTTCTGCCTTAAGCGTGATCACGCCGTCTTCTTGATAAAACCGCTTCAACGTTGCTTCGCCATCGATGATAGCGCAGACGATTTCGCCGTTTTCGGCCGTTCCCTGCTGCTTTACGATCACCCGGTCGCCGTCGAGAATGCCGGCATCGATCATGCTATCGCCCTTAACCTGAAGCGCGAAAAGTTTTCCGGCTCCCATGTCCATCGGTATGGTTAAAAGTCCTTCCGAGTTTTCTTCGCTAAAAAATGGTTTTCCTGCCGGAACCCTGCCGAGAACCTGGATCTCGCGAGTGGCGGTTAGAACGGGTTTGCCCAAAGCTGACAAAACCTCGATCGCCCGTTTACCCATGCGGCGAATGTAGCCTTTTCTTTCAAGAGCTTTGAGATGATCTGAAACCCCATTAGTTGAAGCGATCTTGAAGCGGATGCCGATCTCCTGGATCGAAGGAGCATAGCCCTTCTCGCGAATCGTCTTGAGCACGAATTCGTAGATTGTTTTTTGCCGGGGTGTCAGCGCAGGCAGCATGAAGTAGATATACTGAATATATTTTCAGTAGTCAAGCGCGGACGGTTTCAAGATGCAACCGTTCGCGGTTCAACAGTTCAAAGGTTCAACCGTTCAACGTCGGAAAAAAGCCAAAAGCAAAATTGTTTTTAACGAATTTCATGCGATGTCCCACGACTCCATTGACGCGATATAATGTCATCCGGACAAGCTGGCATAGCTAGCGCGACCCGGAATCCAGGACTCCAAAGACTCCGGACAAACACACTTTGGCTCTATGCCTCAGCCGGAAACTCCTCAGTCGTTGAACTATTGAACGTTAGAATTGTTGAACCAAGAAGGTCTAACGCTAAGCGTTAGACCTTCTTTCTTTGATGCGAGAGATAATCGATTAGGAGATATTCTCCGAGGCGATCGGGGCGAGTGTAAAAGGCGCGGCCTTTGTTGATACGGGTGAGGTCATCGACGAAGCCGCGCAGCACGGGGCTGTCGTCCAACATGAAGGTATTGATGGTAATGCCTTTGCGGGTGATGCGCTCGGCCTCTTTCAAAGTCTCTTCCGCGGCGCGTTGACTAATGCCGCCAAAACTTAATGGCCATTCGCAATAAAGCCGCCCTTGACGGCAATAGGCGGTCGGTTGCCCGTCGGTGATAACGATCATCTGCTGATTGACGCTGGGCTTTCGTTCCAAGAGTTGCGACGCCAAATGCAATCCATCTTGAAGATTGGTAAACGGATCGCCCATATTCCAAGTCGCTTGCGGCAAGTCCTTGGCTTTCAATTCGACGGCGCGCGTAAAAAAACCGACAATGCCGAAGTAGTCCCGCGGATGCATTGAACGTACGAGAGTTTCCATGGCCAGAGCGACTTTTTTTGCCGCAGCAAAACGCCCTTCCCAACTCATCGACCAGCTCATATCCAGAAGCAATACCGTGGCGGCGCGGGTGGAATGCTCGGACTCGTATACGGCAAAGTCTCCCGGATGAATCTTTACCGGAACACCGCCGCCGTGCAGCAAGGCATTTTTTAGCGTATGAATCATGTTGATATGGAGCGGGTCGCCCTGAACATAAGGGCGGCTATTTTCGGTCATCAACTCTTGGCTCCCCCGATTGCGGGTAGCATGCCGGCCCATGCCATCGCGGCGCAGCTGCTGATAAATATCGCGCAGCGCTAACTGCCCGACGCGCCGGATGCCGCGCGGAGTTAACTCAAAGCGATCTGCTTGCTCTAGAATAAATCCGCCTTCCTCGAGCAGAGACTGCATGCGCATTACGCCCTCGAAATCCTGCTTGGGTTCGCCGCCGAGAAGCTTCTCCAAAAGCTCCATGTCGACGTCCTTGAGCTGCATGCTCGATAGTTGCCCTTCGAGGCGCCGCAAGTCTTCCATACGTTCCATCAATTCCTGGGATTGCTGGAACTCCATCGGGGTCTGGCCGCGAAACAAACTTCCTTCGCGCCGTAGCCAATTTTCGAGTTTACGGATTTGATCCAGCTGGGCGAGCAGTTGTTCGAATTGTTTCTCAGCATCTGGATTCTGGAAAGAATAGGAGGTTAACTTTTCCACCGCTTCGCTGGTTTTGCTCGGCAGGTCGTTGAGGAACTGCTGATTGGCCTTAACGTCTTGTCCGGACTGATCGAGATCCTCGAGGGTCTGCTGCTCTTGCTCCAGCACCTGTTCTAGTTGCTCCTGAACTTCGTCCATCGCGGACTGCAGCCGATACTGGTCATAAAGCTTGCGCATTTCCTTGGCGACCTGAGACAGCAAATCATCGATGCCTTTGGTCTGTTTGTCTCCCTGCTTGATACCTTTCTGCATAAGCCGGCGCATCGCCTGCTGCAGGTCGCCGGTGTCGTTCATGTTGTCGTTTAGCTGATCGAACACGTCGTCCGAATCCAGGGAATCACGCTGGGTAATATCCCATCGGCTATAGCGGATGTGCACCATGATGGATTGGCTGATTTACGGAGTGGTCGGAAGATTACTTGCCGTAGGTGACCCTGCCGCCTTCGATCTCCTTATTTAACTTTTGATGCAAATGGAGGCCTTCGAGGACGAATTCCGTAGCCGAGGCCATCAGGCTGGGAGATTCCTGAGTTCCAAGGGTTTTCACCGCTTCCTTCAATCCGGGAATTTCTTTGATGCCTTCCAAATAATCGTGCGATGCCATTTGATCGGAGACTTCAACTCCCCAACCGGAGTTAAAATACTCCACGACTTTTTGCAGCGAATTGAGACTGAAGTACTGATCAAACACTTTTAGAATGGAGCGATTGAGCAGCTTCTCGACCAGCTCGTCCTCCTTCTTGTCCTCGCCGACATACTCCATCTCTATCTTGCCGGTCATTGACGCCATCACCGCATGCAAATCACTAACCCGGGGCACGATTTCATTCTCTTTGCACTTGAGCGCCCGCTTCTCGGCATTGCTGATCAGGCTTTCGAAATTATTGATGGTGACACGCACGCTGACACCGGAAGATTGATTGATCTCGTTGGATTTGCGCGCTTCAAAGGTCAATTGTCCGAGGATCTCTTTGATGAATCGCGGCACCTCGACCTTGCGGCTGCGCCGGTCCATGGGCGCGGATTCCTGCTCCATGATCGCCAGCTCGTCCTCCATGTTCTTGGGATAGTGGGTGCGAATCTGCACGTCAAAGCGGTCCTTCAACGGCGTGATAATGCGGCCGCGGCTGGTATAATCCTCCGGATTGGCGCTGGCGACGATCACCACATCCAAGGGCAGCCGGATTTTGTAACCTTTTATTTGAACGTCTTTTTCTTCCATCAAGTTAAACAGACCCACCTGCACTTTTTCGGTGAGGTCCGGCAATTCATTGATCGCGAAGATGCCGCGATTGGTACGAGGCACGAGACCATAGTGAATCGTTTCCTCATCGGCAAGATAACGCCCTTCGGCCACTTTGATAGGATCGATTTCACCCACCAGATCGGCAATGGAAACATCGGGGGTTGCCAATTTCTCGCCGTATCGGGTATCGCGATCGATCCACTGAATCGGCGTGTTATCGCCCAACTCCTGAAGCTTTTTGCGACAGGCACGGCAAATCGGATGGTACGGATTGTCGTTGATTTCGCAGCCCTGAATGATTGGAATGCGTTCATCGAGCAGGTTCATCAGGCCGCGAATGATGCGCGACTTGCCCTGTCCGCGTTCTCCGAGGAAGACCATATGGTGTCCCGACAAGATGGCGTTTTCTATCTCGGGAATGACCGTTTCGTCGTAGCCTACAATCCCAGGCAGAATCCGTTTTTCGGTTTCGAGGCAATGGACGAGATTCTTGCGCATCTCCTCGCGAATCGGCAAAACCGCGACACCGCTTTTCTTAAGTTCTCCTATCGTTTTGGCGTCATTCACGTTGACCGGCCTCCCTTTTAGCAAATAATAAGTGCTGAATGCGTCGAAGTATTGCTGTAATCGGATTTGAGTGAGCTGTCCTGATAGCAGCCTACACTACCCACAGGCGTTTTGGGACACCTCACGATGAAAATTCTGAAAATGCGGCGCTAGACGATCGTAACTGTCCAACAGATGCTGGGGCATCACCCGGGTGTCGGCAATCACCGGCATGAAGTTGGTGTCGCCCTCCCAGCGCGGCACAATATGCCAATGAAGATGATCCTCGATCCCCGCACCGGCGCATTTTCCCAGGTTCATGCCTAGATTTATTCCGGAAGGATTCAGCACACGCCGAACGATGTCGACCGTTCGTCTTAGCGCTTCGTTAAGATCGGCATGTTCGGAGACCGACAGTTTGGACAGATCCTTCTGGTGCTGCTGAGGAGATAAAAGAAGATGGCCATTATTATAGGGGTACTTGTTGAGCATCACCATGCTGTGCGTAGTGCGCGCCAGGACAAGAGCCTGACGGCTTTCTTCGACCCCGCGGTTCCGATTACAAAATATGCAGCCTGTGTCGATGGACTCCTGGTCGATATAGACCATTCTCCAAGGAGCCCACAGCTGCTTCATGTAGTAGCTTCCTCTTCTTCTCCCTCGAAGGGTTTTCCATCGACTCTAAAGCGCAATTCCTTGCCGACTTTGAAAAATGGAACTCGCTTTGCCGCCACCGATACCAACACCCCGCTCTTGGGATTGCGACCCTGACGAGCCCGCCGATGTTTTACGACAAAGCTGCCAAAGCCGCGGATCTCGATCCGATCACCTTGGGCGAGAGCTTCGACCATCGAGTCAAAAATGGCGTTGATGATGACTTCCGAATCTCTTCTGGAAAGATGCGGAAACCGCTTGTTGACCTCGTCTATCAAGTCCCTTTTCGTCATAACGCTCCCCTCGCGACGTAACCAAAATCTCTTGGCTGGAAAAGCAGCAGCTGCATGGCTCAGCGTAGCAGCGACAATGACCACTCGTAGCGAAGTCCTGGTCTATCGCTACCAGACCACTGAATACCAGTCAGGGAAAAAAATAATCTGCCCCACCAGCGTTCCTGCTCCAATCGTGAGTAGTAAACGACCGGACTCTCTTCCAATCCAACCCGCTTCGCCGCCAGATCCACTGCATACTCCAAATTACCCAATTCATCCACCAAGCCGAGATCTTTCGCCTGAGCTCCGGAATATACCCGCCCATCGGCAAGCTTCTTGACGACAGCCTCATCCATGCCTCTTCCAGTAGCCACGGCGCTGACAAATTGGCCGTGAACATTGTCGACAAGCGACTGCAGAATCGCTTGTCCTTCAGGAGAAAGGGCTTGAAAGGGCGAGCCGATATCTTTATTAGCGCCGCTTTTGATGTTCTGTCCCTTTACGCCGACCTTCTTCATCAGCTCTTCAATGTTGTTGAGCTGCATGATCACGCCAATCGAGCCGGTCATGGTTCCCGGGTTGGCGACAATTTTCTCACAGGCGCTGGCGATGTAGTAGCCTCCCGAGGTCGCCATTCCACCCATGGAGGCGATCAGAGGTTTTTTGCTTCGGACCTTTTGCAGCTCATCGAAAATTTCCTGCGTCGGCGCGACGGCGCCGCCCGGAGAATCAATGCGCAGCACAATCGCTTTGATCCACGGCGCTTCACGAAATCGCCGCAGCTCGGTCAGGACGTCCCGTGAATCGTTGATCGTGCCCTCAACCTGTAGAATGCCGACACCGTCGCCAGCGAGAAGCGACAAAGCCTTGGCGTCGCCGCCGGTGAGATAAGCGTAAAAAAAGGCCACCGCAAAGACCACCAGGACAAAACCCGTAAGCAGACCCAAGCCTTTGAGGATCGGATGCTTTTTTGCCATTTTGCCGACTGTGCTCCTAATCTTATGAGTTACTTTTGCCCTTGTTGCGTCCCTGCCCCTCTTCATCCCGGTCAAGTCGCAACTCTTCATTCAGCAGGGTATTGAACGAAAACATTCCGCCTTGTTTGTCGCGGGTGAGATAGCTTTCCATCTCCTGGCGCTCTTCGCTCTTGCGCAAGGCGCGGATGCTGAGGCCAATCTTTCGTTCCATGAGATCGATATTGACAACCTCGGCCTCGACCTCATCGCCAACTTTATACAAGGCCGATGGCTTCTCGACGCGTTCGGTGCTCAGCTGCGAGACATGGATCAAACCTTCCACACCTTCGTCGAGTCGGACGAACACGCCAAATTCAGGAACACTCGTGACCTGCCCCTTTACTCTCGTGCCAACAGGGAAGCGCTCGGCGATAACTTTCCACGGGTCGGTGGCCAGTTGCTTGATCCCAAGGGAGAATCTCTCGTTCTCGACGTTGACTCCCAACACTTTGGCTTCAACCATGTCGCCCTTTTTAAATAGTTCGGACGGATGCTTGACCTTTTTCGTCCAGTGCAAATCCGAAACATGCACGAGACCGTCGATTCCCTCCTCGATGCCGACAAAAATACCGAAATCGGTAATATTCCGCACCGGCCCCTTGACCACGCTGCCGACCGGGTATTTTTGTTTCGCCTCTTCCCATGGATTCGGCATCACCTGCTTCAAACCTAATGAAATCCGCCGGTGTTCCGGATCGACATTAAGGATGACGACTTCAACCGGTTGCCCAACCTGGAGAATCTTCGAAGGGTGCGCGATCTTTCGCGTCCACGACATCTCGGAAATATGAATCAACCCTTCGATGCCGCTTTCTAGCTCGACAAAAGCACCGTAGTCCATGATGCTGATCACTTTTCCCTGGACGCGCATTCCAATCGGAAACTTTTCCGCCACGCTGTGCCAGGGATCGGGCATCAACTGCTTCATGCCCAGGGAAATACGTTCCTTTTCGGAATCAAACTTCAGGACAACGACGTTCACTTTCTGGCCAACCTGAAGAAGTTCCGAGGGATGGCTGATACGGCCCCAGGACATATCGCTAATATGAAGGATACCGTCGATGCCGCCGAGATCGACGAAGGCGCCATAACCGGTGATGTTCTTGACGGTGCCTTCAAGAATGACACCTTCCTCGAGGACCTTTAGCACTTCCTGCTTGAGAACGTCTCGTTCCTTCTCTAAGAGCGCCCGGCGGGAGAGAACGACGTTTCCTCGCGGCCGGTTGAACTTGAGCACGGCAAAGGAATCCTTTGTGCCGAGGAATTTGTCCAAATTGCGCGTCGGTCGAATATCGACATGCGACCCTGGCAGGAATCCCATGACTCCGCCGACGTCGACTTTGAATCCGCCTTTGACCTTGCCGGTAATAGTTCCTTGGACAGGCGTGCCGTCGTTAAATGCTTTTTCGATGACTTCCCAGACCTTCATGCTCTGGGCCCGTTGCCTCGACAAATTGATGCCGCCGCCTTCATTCTCCGAAGAGTCGAAGTAGACGTCGACCTCCTCGCCGACTTTTACCTCTAGATCGCCCTGACGATTCTGGAACTCATAGATCGGAATTTGCCCTTCGGATTTGTAGCCCACGTCGATTAGCACGTGCGTCGCTGTGATTCCCACGACCATCCCCTTGACGATGCCGCCGGGTTTGACAGACCGCAGGCTCTCCTCGAACATGGCTTCGAAATCATTAGCGCCTCCCGTCGCGGCGCTACTTTTTCCTTCATCACTCTGAATCATATACCCAAACTCCGATCGTTGGTTAATTTTGAAGACTCACTTTTAATTAGTTGCAAAACCTTTTCAGCCACCGCATCCGCAGTCAGTCCTGAGGAGTCAACTGCCAAAGCATCATCGGCTTTGCGTAAAGGCGCGATGTCGCGTTCGCTGTCCCTTTTGTCTCGCTCCTTCATCTCGCTGATCGTTTCGGCAAGGCTCACCTCTCGGCCCGCCGCGCGCAATTCATGGCAACGGCGCCGAGCCCTCTCCTCGATGGATGCATCAAGATAGATCTTCACTTGTGCGTCCGGAAAGACGACAGTACCGATATCCCGACCTTCTGCCACGACATTGCCGCGCCTCCCGAGTTCGCGCTGGAGATGCAAAAGCCGGTGACGAACCATCGGAATCGCAGACGCTTTGGACGCCATCTGACTAACTTCAGGAGTTCGAATCAAGGCCGACACATCCTGCCCATCGAGAATCACCTGAAGCTGACCATCTCTACCTCGGAGATCGATGTCGCTATCCTGTACTATAGCACTCAAGGCTGCGGTGTCATTTAGATCCACGCGCCGGCGCAATATCTTCAAGGCGAGCGCTCGGTAGATGGCGCCGGTATCGAGGTAGGTAAAGCGTAACTCCTTGGCGACACGTTTTGCCAAGGTGCTTTTCCCCGCGCCGGAAGGACCATCGATCGCTACAATCATTTATGCCCCACTTGACCTACTACCGCTAACGAACCGCTATGGCAAACAAATCTCATCGAGCAAATCGAAGAACGTCGGGAACGATATAGCGACGCATTGGGCATCGTCAATTTCCACCCCGCCTTCGGCGCAAAGCCCGGCGATGGCCAGTGACATTGCGATCCGATGATCGCCAAAGCTGCGCACTTTATTCCCCTGGAGTGTCTCGCGGCCGCGTATAGTCAGGCCGTCTTCGCGTTCCTCCACGTCCACGCCAAGCCTGCGCAATCCTTCGCTCATGGCCGAGATGCGATCTGACTCTTTGAAGCGAAGCTCCTTGACACCGCTGATCACTGTGTCACCTTCCGCCAGAGCAGCGGCAATCGCAAGAATCGGATATTCATCGATGGTGCGCGTCACTAATTCCGCTCCGATCTCGACACCCTTGAGCCTCCTGCCGGTTACCTTTAGATCGGCGACCGGCTCACCAGTCTCGATCGTGGCGTTCAGCAGTTCTATCTCCGCTCCCATGCGCCGAAGTATCTCGATAACACCATCCCTGGTCGGATTGACACCGACGCGGCGCACGACAATTCGCGATGCCGGTCTCAGTGCAGCGGCCACCAGAAAGAATGCCGCCGAGGATATGTCGCCAGGTATGTGCACGTCTTTTCCATGAAGTGTTTGGCCTCCCTGAACCGAAACGTGCCGCCCACCTAGCCTTACTTCACCGCCGAAACCTTTAATCATTAACTCGGTATGGTTGCGCGAGTTTTGCGGCTCTTCGATGATCGTCACTCCCTCCGCTTGAAGACCGGCCAGCAAGATAGCGGACTTCACCTGAGCGCTGGCAATCGGCATCGAATATTCGATGCCTTTAAGATTGCCTCCGTTAATCTCTAGGGGCGCCAATCCTTTGCCTTCCCGGCCGACGAGGTCGGCGCCCATACGGCTCAGCGGCTCGATTACCCTTTGCATCGGCCGGCGTCGCAGCGACTGATCGCCGTCAAGGATCGTGGTAAACGGACGGCCCGCCAAAACCCCGGAAAGCAAACGCATCGTCGTACCTGAGTTACCGCAGTCAATAATAGTCTTCGGCGCCGTCAGTCCTTCCCAGCCGTTGCCGTCGATACGTAACATTTCACCTTCGCTTGAGATCTTTACACCCAGATCCTTGAAGGCTTGGACCGTGCGCTGGTTATCCTCGCCGCCGGAAAGATTGCTGACGCGACTTGAACCGTGGGCGATACTGCCAAAGATCACGGCGCGATGTCCGATCGACTTATCGCCAGGAACGGAGATTTCCCCGTGTAACGGATTTTTGCTTTGCAGGACCCGTTTCATTTCCACCAAATCTCAGGCGATCTTTTGGCGAATCTCATTGGCGCGGGCAAACTCTTTTTCCAACAAAGCCCCTTTTCCTTCGGCGATCCAACGCCTCAGCTGCTTCAAACTGTTGATATAGTCGCCAAGCGATTGGCCCAGAGCCTGTCGGTTCATCAAACAGATGTCGCGCCACAACTCCGGCCGGCTTGAAGCGATACGAGTGAAATCTTTGAATCCACCAGCGCAATAGGACTTCAGATCGACACCAGGCACTGGCGAACGTTCGAGCGCATTCACCAGAGCATAGACCAGAACGTGGGGCAAATGACTGATCAAACCGAGCACGCGATCGTGAACTTCCGGATCCATAAGCTCGACTTTGGCGCCGACCTTGCGCCAGATCATCGCGACTTTTTTCAACGCCGCCTTATCGGTTTTCCTGGTTGGCGTCAGAATCGTCCGGCGACCCAGGAACAAG
>JAICEJ010000085.1 GCA_025924215.1 Candidatus Binatia bacterium | reverse complement strand
GCGAACATTTTTGGAGTAAGTTGCTGAAAACATCGTTAGCTGTCGATACAGCCAACTCGGACTGCAATTCAGTACTAATGATTAGGCGCAGAGTAGATAAGCGGCAGAGTTGCCGTTGGGAGTTGGCAACGCTGGCTTTGTTTGTGAGCTTCTTTATGTTTGCGCCAATGTCGGTGGCGATTGCAGCCTCGGCGCAACGGGAATTTCGCTGGGCCGCCGACCCCGAGGGTGGCGCGCCGTTTGTCGAAGCGGATCCGACGCGTCCTGATCGAGTAGTGGGGTTCGATGTCGAGATCGCCGAGATCATCGCGCAGGGGCTTAACCGCTCAGCCACTTTCCTTAATGTCGCCTTTACATCAATCGATCATTCTATCGAGCGCGACGACGCCGAGATCGGTTTGGGAGGGATCGAAGACACGCCAGCGCGCCGCGCTATGATGGCGCCGACGGTGCCGTATTATAGATTTCGTGAGGTGTTGAGCGTACGTGACACGGACGCTTCACGCTTTCGCACCCTCGCCGATTTGCGCGGACGACGGATCGGCACGCTCGGAGGTACCATCGCCTATGAGATTCTTCTACGCGCCGAGCGCGATTTCGGCATCAAAGTCGTTTCCTATGATGACGATGTGCATCCCTATACGGATCTGATCATCGGACGCGTGGATGCCGTGCTGCTCGATAATGTTCTCGCCGAGCGGCGCCGTCGTACCATTTCGGGATTCACTATCCAGCCGGAAAGCGTTGCGACCGGCCACTACGTCGGGATCCTGGCAGCCCGGAACACTGCACTGCGCGAATCGGTCAACGAAATTCTACGCAACGCGATGCGCGACGGCACTTTAGAACGGATTTTTCGTAAATGGCGGGTGTGGAACGAGGATCAACAGGCCTTGTTCGCCGACGTGCTCGCAGGCAATCCACTGCCACCGGTGCTTGGCTTCGATTTGCCCGGCGGCGAAGCGACCGTTTCCAAATGGCGGACGGTGCAGGCCTACCTGCCCGCGCTTTTTCGCGCTGCCGCAATCACGATGGTGCTTTCATGTTTGTCGATGATGCTGGCCATCATCATCGGTGTGTCGATCGCCAGTGGACGCGTCTACGGCTGCAAGATCGCCCGGTCGCTTTTAACCGCTTATGTAGAGATCATCCGCGGAACGCCGATCCTTCTTCAGCTTTTCATCTTGTACTACGGTATCGTCGAACTCATTCGCCTACCCGCCTTTGTCGCTGCGCTTCTTGGACTCGGACTCAACTATGCCGCATACGAAAGTGAAATTTACCGCGGCGCGCTCGAGGCCGTACCGGGCGGTCAACTCGAGGCTGCACGGATACTCGGCTTCAATGAGCTTCAGGTTCTAACATTGGTGCGCGGACCGCAGGCGTTTCGTTTAGCGCTGGCGCCGATGACCAATGATTTCGTTGCCCTGCTTAAAGATTCTTCGCTGGTCTCGGTGCTTACCGTTCTCGAGCTGACCAAACAAACGCAAATTTTCGCGACCAACATCGGCAGCTGGGTTGTTCCCGGCGCGTTGTGCGCCGCGCTTTATATGGGGATGTCGTTACCGCTGGCGGCATTGGCGCGCCGGCTTGAGCAACGATGGCGGCGGCGGACGGCATGACCGCACACGTGCTGCAGCTCAATGACGTGCGCCTTCGTCGTGGCGAACGCGAGGTGCTAGCTGGTGTCACGTTCGGTGTGCAGCGCGGTGAAATCGTCGCACTAATGGGCCCTTCAGGTTCCGGCAAGACTACGGTACTCAGATTAATCGCCGGATTAGAGCCGTTTCAATCAGGAATCGTCCAAGTTGAAGACCTGACGATAGTCGGCAACGGCGGCAATTCGGCGAATACTCTACGTCTCCTGCGCTGTAGAATCGGCATGGTGTTCCAGTTTCACCATCTGTTCGAGCATATGCCTGCCGCTAAAAACGTCTGGCTCGCTCCGGTACACGCCCATGGTGTGCCTTTCCGCGAAGCCGTTCGCCGCGCGCAGGAGCTACTCGCGCTGCTCGGCGTCGAACATCGCGCCAACGCGCTGCCGGGCGAACTTTCGGGTGGTGAGGCGCAGCGCGTTGCGATCGCGCGCGCTCTGGCTGTGAATCCGCCGCTGCTGCTGATGGATGAGCCAACCGCATCGTTGGATGGAGCGCGCCGCAGTGAGTTGCGAGAGTTGATTAAGGGATTGGTAGGTGAAGGACGCACCTTGGTTATAGCCACCCATGATGAGGAGTTCGCCAGCTCCTGCGCGACGCGAATTTTGCGCATGAATAACGGTATGGTTTTTAGCCAGGATTGAATTAGCTGGACTAGAGTCGCTGCTCTTGCCTTAGGAACAACTCGAGTTCGCAGGAATGCGATCAGCCGGGTTAGTACTTATGGTGCTGATGCTGCGTCAAGTGTCACCGCCAATCATCATCTATAATCTACTCAATCCCACTACTGCGGCGGGTTCATGGGATTTCGGCCGCGGCTCGCTCGGGTGACCGCCGTTCGGCGTTACTGCACGCGAGTTAAGCTACAGGCCGGCAGCGTCATCTTCTTTGGCCTTCGCGCTGTCCTATCTTTGACGGTCGTGGATTTGCCGATGTTGTTGGCACGCTCGCGCAGGTTTCATTAGACGAGCCGGAGATTTCACCTTCACGAAACGCCCGTACGATCCAGCAAAATGTATCGCCGCTGGCTCCCGGCGGGTCATCGGTAAAACTCGTTACGTTGCGACCGACGAAGCCGACTTCATGAAAAACACCAGATATCTCCCGATAAATTATCGTGCCGTCCTCTTCCGCGTTCATGTCGGTCCAATTGAGCTGAAAAGGGTAACCAAAAGTCAGCGTCGGAGATAATAACAACGCCATAAGTATTAAAGTGATTTTGCCAGCAGATGTCCTTTCACTTGAGGTGCTATGCGCAATGGAGGATTGTCTTACGCCTAGGGTCCCCGTTGGATGGGTATTTCTGTTAGTCATAGCTGCTCCTGAGGGTATTGCTGCTCCATAGGCAGAAATTTACGACTGTGACGCAAGCCAAACGAAGCTATCCACGGGCATGGAGTAGACGTGAGAGTGCCGCAGTCCTGCGCTGGTGAGCAGAGTTGTTTTTTACTTAAGTTGTTCGGCGATAATGAAGCGCCATATCCGAAGCATCATTCAGAATACGGTGGATCAATGACACGATGCGAAACTGAACTCTGCGGAGCTAGAGCGTATCAGCATCAGTTTGGTTGGCGTCTTCTGATGCCGATATTGGAGCTGCCGTATGGATCATGTGGTTTGGATTCCATCCCCAGAGCACTCAGTGTTGCAATGTCGGTTAGGCGTGGCACGCAAGCAAGGTGCCAGAAAGCCACCGTAGAGCGATTGAGGTAGTGCAGTGCGCATTTCTAGCTATGGAGATCTATCCGTCTAGAATTGTGCGATGAGGCTTCGCCGCACCTTTTACGGCTGGAGGACGAAGGGCTTCTCCTCCAGCCCTGGCGTAGTTCATTCCAGACAAAATTTCCGCGGGTTTTATTCCAAAAAGAAGGCGACTTGTGTGATGTCAGTCTTCTTTGGCACTTCAGGAAGTTCTGGGCCTTGAGTTCCCGCGAATCTGATTTGTAGTTGTTCGATAGCAGTTGTAGCTGTTTTAAATCATATTCATGTCTTGGCCGGATCCGGCACTCGCACCCATACCTCGTCATTATCGATCTTTACTGAATAGGTTTTGAGTGGAACCTCAGCCGGTAACCTCGTCACTTCCCCGGTTTTAATGCGGAACCTTGCGCCGTGACAGATACATTCCACTTGATCGTTTTCGACTACCTTGCCGAAATCTTCGAGTGAGCAGTCGCTATGCGAGCACATCTCGCTGGTGCCATAAACTTCGCCAGCAATTTTGTAAAGCGCAATGCGCTCGCCGTTGATTCTGACGGCCAGGATCGAACCTTCATCGAGTTCCGAGTTCGCGATAGCTCTCTTGAATTCAGACATTCTGTTTCCTCGTGTTTGCTTCAACCGGGCAGCACAATGTGTTCAGCCAGGGATCAAGTCGGATTGGGTAAACACACGAGAGAGGCTTGTTCGACGCCATCCACTCGGAATTCTCCGACGCCGATGACGAACTTGGCCGGTCAGCGTGCGCTGGTAACTTCCCACCAATTGCGATTCAGATCCGAGAAAACGAACCAAGCAACATCATTCGAACTTTGAATCGGGTCTAATGTGCTAAGTCCCAGCGTCTTGGCGGAATTCGAAAGCCAGTGGTGCGCCTCTTCGACTTCAGACGCTGATTCAAGCGCAAGAACAAAACGTTGCGCTCGAGTGGGCAGAATCGGTTCGGCGCGAAAGGGCAGATTGACAATGTACCAGGGACTTTCGGAATGTTTCACATAGATGGAGGAGGGCCACAGTTGGACAACCTCCAACCCGAGAACGTTCTCATAAAAACGGCGGGTGGCTTCTATGTCGTGAAACTGGACCGTGCCGTGCGTCAGCGCCTGAGGAATGTACCCGCGTCCTGGAAACTTCTCTTGGCTGATTGGAGTTTGCCAGTGAGGGCGCGTGGTTTTACCCATACCGGCTTCATCGGCTTTCTCGTAAGATTCGATCTCCCAGAAATTTCCTCCCGGTTCAAAAAAATGGACCGAGTACGCGTTATGGTTTTCTTTAGGTTGGATGATTTTGATCTTGTATTCTCTCTTCTTGCTTTGCAGGTATTCGTGCGCTTCATCGATCTCACGATTGGTCGCGACACGCACGCCGTAGTGATGTTGGAAGGGCTTATCCGGACCATCGGCACCTGACTCGTGCGCGATCAGCTTCCAGTCGGTATTGGGATGCTTGAGAACGGTTTCACCATCATTTCGCGCAACCACTTCAAGAGCCAGAAGGTCTTGCAGAATAGGCAAGGTTTGTTGCAGTGAGCGGCATTCATAATGGCCCGCCACTAGCCCGATCGGTTTAAACATGCTCCTTCTCCTTTCTGCGCTATTAACACATACAACGGTTCTGATTGCACGTAACATAATCAGAAGAGGCACCGCAACGACATACGTCCGGTGTTAGCCCGGCCAATCCCCTTCCCCTGGTCGAGTGCGGCGACTTGATTTACCTTGACGGATGATATGTTCCTAAATATTCTGCAAGCGCTTTACAACCGGTTTGTTTTCTGAGGTGGATTTGACGTATGAGCGGCGAAGTCTTGCTGACGGTCCCTCATGCCCGTTAGGCCGATTCCTAGTCATCGGTCCGTTTTATGAGTACTAAATTTCGAAACGAGCGAGGCACAGAGTGAGGATTTAACGGAACACCTTCGTTCATATTATGGGCGTCGGGCTTTCTCACCGATTGCGCTATAAAATAGAATTGACAGGTTGAGAAAAGTTTACCGATGCGATTCTCGAGACGCAGCCCAGACCACTATTCCATACAGATTCGAGGATATTTATGAACCACCTTCGACTCAGCACTTTGACGATACTCATCCTGATGCTCGCTCCGTTTGGCGATCAGGCACAAGCTCAGCCGGCCAAGAGCAACAGCCCGGCTTTCGATGAGAAAGCCGTGGCAGATTTCTATCGAGGAAAAACCATCAGAATCGTTATTGGCTCGGGTCCTGGGGGGACCTACGATATCTACTCGCGCCTCATCACGCGTCACATGTCGCGATTTATTCCCGGCAATCCTACTCTGTTGGTTCAGCCCAGGGCGGGCGCCGGTGGCCTAATCGCCGCAAACGCGGTTTACAATGCTGAGCCTAAGGACGGCACTGTGATCGGCTCGTTCGGCGAAACATTTCCTTTGCGGCAGGCGATTGGCGCGCCGGGCATTGAGTTTGATTCGGCAAGGTACCAATGGATCGGCAGCGCGGTGAATACGGCGATCGCATGCGTCGGACGCACCGATTCCGCGGTGTCGTCATTTGACGATGTCACAGCCGGCAAGCCTTTTACCATAGGCACCATGGCGCCGGGCAGCACGATCTACGACACACCGGCGATTATCAATGCAGCTTTTGGAACACAGATGAAGCTGGTGCGGGGGTTCGAAGGAGTTGCCAACATCGTCAACGCCGCCGAGTCCAAGGAAGTCGATGGTTATTGCGCAAGCTGGCTAGCGATGTTGACCACCGGCAGGCACCTTCAATTAATCCAGAGCGGCATACTAAAGCCGCTTCTGATCATGGGCGATAAAACTCCGGATCATCCGCTTATGAAGGGAGTTCCCGCCGCTGAGACATTAGCTAAGACGGAGGAAGCGAAGTTACTGCTGCGCGCGATGCATGCTCCTTCGGAGATCACCAACCCGTACGTAGTTCATCCCGAGGTTCCCAGAGATCGGGTTGAAGCCCTGCGCAAGGGATTTTCAGCGACTTTTGCGGATCCGGAATTTATCTCGGACGCCAAGAAAAGCAAGATTGAATTTTCACCAAGCAGCGGCGAACGTGTGACCGAAGTCGTTCAGAGCATTCTCAAAGCCCCGCCCGCGATACTAGCCAAGATGAAGAAAATTTTGGTTCAGTGAGCGAGTTGGTCTAAGCACAGTAAGAACTCTTTCGACATTATTCTGCGCACGGAATGAACTTGCGAACCAATCTCTGACTGCAACTTCCTGGTGCGATTTTTGATGCCCCGCCGGAGAGCACGACAACAAGATCTGCAGGCTCGAAAACCACTAGAACATTAACAAGTCGCAAACCATGGCACCGCTCCCTTCTACTTGCCGGGCGCAGTTTTCCGCGCTATGGATTCGAGATCTTACCCTCACGTTTAAGCATCGGGATGAATGCCAAAATCAATTATTTACTTCTTACGACAGCTTTACTGGGAACATTTTTCTCTGGTACTGCGACAAGAATTGTCAGCATCTCGATGCCGACAATCGCCACAAGCTTGGCAACCGATCTGCTCGGCATTTCCTGGGCGCTGCTCTCTTATCAACTATCGAACATCGGCCTATCGATTGTTTTTGGCCGCCTCTCTGATCTCTGGGGCCGGGAAAAGGTTTTTGCCTTAGGCTTTCTGGTATTTAGCGCCGGCTCGCTTTTGTGCGGCTTCTCGCAATCGCTTATTCAACTCATAGTGTTTCGTTTTTTGCAGGGCATCGGCGGTGCGATGTTGCAGTCCTCCAGCCGGGCGTTGGCCGCGGAATCGGTTTCGGAGAACCTCGCTGGAAGGGCACAGGGCTATATGACAACGGCGCATCATGTGGGATTTATCATCGGCCCAAGCATCGGCGGCCTGATGATCGATTACCTGAGCTGGCGCTGGAGTTTCTTCTTTCTGGTGCCGATCGGCATCTGCGGCATGCTCTTGACTTTGCTGAATGTAAAGCAGCGTCCACTGGTTTTCCCAAACCGCTCGGCTTCCATCGATTATCTCGGCGCCGCATTGCTGTTCGCGACAACGAGCGCGTTGGTGATGCTGCTCGACCGGCGCACACAGCAGATGATTCCAATAAGCTTCAAGGTTGCGTTGGCGGTTTTGTTTATCGTCTGCCTTATCGGCTTGATTCTTCATGAGACCAGAGCCAGGAATCCGATTCTCAACCTGAGGTTGTTTAGAATTCGCCGGTTCAGCATGAGCGTAATCAGCTTGCTGGTCGTCGCCAGTTGCTATTCCTTGACAGGATTTCTCCTGCCGTTCTACCTTCAAGACGTTCTCGGTTTGACCGCGACGAGCGTAGGCATGCTATTTATGGCGCCATCGTTGATAACGATAGCGTTGGCGCCTGCGAGCGGTCATCTCGCCGATCGTCTCGGGCCGCGCATTCCGGCGACTGTCGGCGTTGCGTTCATGATTGTTTCGCTCGGTATGGGTGCCTTCTTGCGTGTCGATTCGCATTGGCTCCTGCCCGCCTTACTGGTCATTGTCAGTGCCATCACCAACGGAATTTTCAATCCGGCCAATTCTATGGCAATGATCGCGATGATGCCGGCCGAGCATCGCGGTTTCGCATCGGCGGTGAATCACGTTACTTTTGGTTTCGGGAATGTTTTGGGAATCGCGTTGAGCAGTTTGCTGATGTCGGTAGCCTTTGAACATCATACCGGGATTGCTGGAACCGCTCTTACGACAGCAAATGCCTCTGGGTTTGTAGCGGCTCTGAATACGACGTTTATCATTGCCGCTGGCTGGAGCTCGGTAGGGGTGGCCACTTCTCTCATCGGCAGTGCGCGAAAATCGTCGCATCCTGGGCCGCGTTGATAATGGATGACTCGAGACTACTGTGTCGAAACGATCTCGATCATGACCGCCTCGGGATCGGCGCCCCACCGCCACGGCAGCAAGATGCTGCCAAGACCACGTGTGACTACCAGCAGCGACGATTGAAAAGAATAAACTCCTTCGTCCAGGCAGAACCGGCTTTGCCTGATGATGGGCGGCCCATGAGGCAAGCGAATCTGCCCACCATGCGTGTGCCCGGAAACGACGAGCGTTACTCCCTGACCTGCGGCATCATAAAAGTGATCGGGGTTATGGGCTAATAGGAGATGCGGTGCGCCGAGTTCGGACATCATGCATGCCCAGTCCGGCTTGCCGAGGATGAGATCATCGATACCGCCAAGCACAAAGCTTCCCTTGCCATGGGCTACGGTCACTGATTGGTTGTTGAGGGTAACGATACCGACGCCCTGCAGAGCTTTGCGAATCTCTTCAGGATCGCCGCCAAAATAGTCGTGATTGCCAAAGCAGAACCAAGCCCCCCGCGGAGCGCGCGATAGGGGCGCGAGAGCGTCGAGAAATGGCCGCACTTCACGTGAATGGCCGGTGACGATATCACCTGTTACCACCACCAGATCAGGTGCGAGCTGCATCAGGAAGCTGACGACTTCGGCCAAGATCTGGGGTTTAAGAAAGATGCCGCAGTGGATGTCCGATAGCAGTAGCACGCGCAGTGGTGGAAGCCCTGACGGCCAGCCAGCGGGCGACAGGGTCGTCTCCGCTACTCGGAAACGACGCTCGATGACCCAAGCATAGGGATTCCAAATGGCGGACAGATGAGGGTACAGGAAACGCGATATGAGTCGGTCCATATTGCGCTCAAAAAGCTTGACTAGCCCGTGATTCGGATTGAGCAGGCGCCTTTCCTTGCCGCTGAGCGGTTTGGGTGGCGCAAGTTTTTGTCGTCTCTCTATGGTGAAATCTTCCTTCAGGAGGATTGCCTTAGATCTCGTCGGGGACATCCCGGTTGCGCGGTAACAAACTATTCTGTCCTAAATCATTTCCGGAGACAATGGAATACAGTACTGCCGCGCCGTTTTTGCCACCAACTGATTAGGAGACCAATCAAAAACTTTCGCTTGCCGCGGCCGCAACTCTCTAGCAGCTTGACATCACGAAGTCGAATCACCTATTTTCGCGCAGCGATGCGATTATACTTTAACGACGTTAAAGGATGATGGATAGTACATCCACTGAAGAGAGGGGTTTATGATCAACATCAAGCGACGAATCTATTTATTGATTGCTGTAACTTTATTTGCATGGTCGGCGTTAGGCCAAGCGGCCGAGAGTCCGTCCGCGCAACAGCCGCGCTCCGGAGGGGAGCTTGTGTTTGCTGTCGGCGAACTTCCACCGTCGTTCGACGGGCATCGTGAAACAACTTTCGGCATGTTACATCCGGTAGCGCCGCATTACAGCACGCTGCTCCGCTTCGATCCGCAGAACTACCCAAAAATCGTCGGCGATGTTGCCGAGCGCTGGTCGTTCTCGAAAGACGGCTTGACGGCCACGTTCACCCTCCGCAAAAACATCAAATTTCACGACGGGACTCCACTGACGGCGCGCGACGTTAAGGCCAGTTATGACAAGATCATCTTTCCTCCCGAAGGAGTTGCCAGCGCTCGCAAAGCTTCCTTTGCCATGGTCGATAATATCGAAGCGCCGGATGATGCCACCGTGGTTTTTCGTCTCAAGCACATCGCTGCGTCTTTTTTGGCAAATCTAGCGTCGCCTTGGAATTTTATTTATAGCGCGGAGCGCCTCAAGAAAGACCCGCGCTGGTACGAGAAAAACATTCTGGGCTCGGGGCCGTTTATCTTCGGCGAGCACGTCGCAGGTTCTCATTGGACGGGGAAACGAAATCCGAACTACTTTATGGCCGGCCGGCCCTATCTAGATGGATTTCGAGCCGTCTTTATCCGCGATACCGCTCCTCGTGTAGCGGCCGTAAGAAGCGGTCAAGTGCTCGCTGAATTTCGTGGGTTCAATCCCGCGGCCCGGGATGACATTTTGAAAGCCCTGGGAAACAAGGCGCTCGTGCAGGAGAGCCCCTGGGCCTGCAATATCTTAGTTGCTCTTAACAACGAGAAAAAGCCGTTCAATGATGTGCGCGTCAGACGGGCGTTAAACCTCGCCATCGATCGCAATGAGGCGTCGAAGGCGTTGTCACAAATCTCGGTGATGAAGTATATAGGCGGCGTCTTTCGCCCGGGCTCAGAATTCGCGACACCGCCAGCCGAACTGACGAAGCTTGCCGGATTCGGTAAGGACATCGAGACATCGCGCAAAGAAGCGCGGCGATTGTTGAAGGAAGCGGCAGTGCCGGAAGGATTCTCGTTTGTCTTGAAGAACCGCAATGTCAAGGAGCCCTACGAAGTGAGCGGTGTGTTTCTCGTCGATCAATGGCGAAAAATCGGCCTCAACGTGACGCACTCGCCGCAGGAGGGCGGCCCCTACTTTAATGATCTGCGCCAAGGAAACTTCGATGCCGGCGTGGATTTCGCTTGTGACTTCATGGACGAACCCGATCTTTACTTGCTGAAGTATGTGAGCACTGAGAAGAGCCCGATCAATTACTCGCGTTTTAAGGACCCTACGTTTGACGAGCTTTATGAACGGCAGAGCCGGATGCTGGATCTGAAAGATCGGTTGCCGTTGCTACGCCAGATGGAGAGACGCGCAATTGCCGAACAGGCCTATCAGTTTCCGCTTCTATGGTGGCAGCGGATCGTGCCGCATAGCAGCCGGCTCAAGGGGTGGAAAATCGGTCCGAGCCATTATGTCAATCAGGACCTGAGGGACGTATGGTTGGCGCCGTAAGCGCCTGATGATCAGTGGTCATTGCCGCGGTCGAAATCAATTTCAATGGGACAATACATTGTCAAGCGTCTGCTATTGATGATCCCGACGCTCTTCGGCGTCGCCGTGCTGGTCTTCGTCTTACTCCGAATCGCGCCGGGAGATATCGTCGAACTCAAGTATGCCGGCAGTGGCACGTTTGCGCCGAAGGAAGCGATCGAGCGCGAGCGAGTCCAGCTCGGACTTGATAAACCGGTATGGCAGCAGTTTCTGAACTGGTCTTGGGGCATTGTACGCCTGGATTTCGGCCTTTCCATGTGGACGGGTAGACCTATTGCGGAAGAAATTAGAATACGGCTTGAGCTGAGTCTTCAGCTGGCGATTATGGCGACTCTCGTGGCTATTCTGATCGCGCTGCCCTGTGGCACCTTGGCCGCTTTGAAGCAGGACACCTGGGTGGACTACCTGGTGCGGATCTTTTCCATCGGCGGCCTGGCCGTGCCGTCGTTCTGGCTCGGAATCGTCATCATTTTGATGTTTCTCATCTTCTTTAGATGGCTGCCGCCACTGACCTTTACTTCTTTCTGGACCGATCCTGTGGCCAATTTGTCGCAAATGATATGGCCTGCCCTGGCGGTGGGATACCGCTATTCGGCCATGGCAACGCGCATGACGCGATCATCGGTATTAGAAGTTTTGCGTGAAGATTATGTTCGCACGGCCCGCGCCAAAGGCCTCAAGGAAAATGCGGTGGTCTTGAAACATGCGTTGCGGAACGCGCTGCTGCCGATTGTTACCGTTATCGGTTTGGAATTCGCTTTTTTGATCGGCGGGCTGGTTGTCACGGAGCAAGTCTTCAATCTCAACGGCATTGGCATGCTGCTCGTCGAATCGATCACCCATCGAGACTACACGATGACCCAGGCTTTGGTGCTATTGGTCTCGTTTGCTTTTATCGCGATGAATTTTTTTCTCGACTTGCTCTATGTCTGGCTCGACCCGCGCATCCACTACTAGTGAAACATCACAGCGCCAGAGAAAGAGACGCTAGGATGATTTCATTCCGAGCGCGGCGACAGTGCCAGGCAGTGCGTCGTTTTGCTCAGAGGCGGCCTCTTGGAGCCGTTGGCGCGGCAATTGTTATGTTAATGGCTTTAGCGGCCTTGCTGGCGGAGATCATCGCTCCTTTCGATCCTTTGCAGAACAATTATGGCGCCATGTTTCATGCTCCGGGCGCAACTCACTGGCTAGGAACCGATTCCTTCGGGCGCGACGTGCTCTCGCGGCTACTCTATGGCTCCCGCACCGCGCTATGGGTGGGATTCTCTTCTTCGTTTTTTGCTACCACGGTAGGCGCCGTTCTCGGTGTGACATGCGCCTATTTCGGCGGCAAAGTTGATCTTGTTCTGCAACGGCTGCTGGATATTCTGATATCATTTCCGCTGATTGTTCTGGCTCTCGTTGTCGTCGCGCTACTTGGCTCAGGGATCTGGAATGTCATAGTGGCGATTGCTATTCCGATGATTCCCCGCGCCGCTCTGGTGGTGCGGAGCAGCTCACTGGCATTGCGCCAGATGCTCTTTGTCGAGGCGGCGCTTACCCTAGGTGCGGGTCACGCCCGTGTGATATTGCGTCACATGCTGCCAAATGTTGTGGCGCCTTATCTGATTATTTTGACCGCTTTTCTGGGCCAGGCGATCCTTCTTGAAGCCTCGCTTTCTTTCCTCGGTTTAGGCGTGGCGGAACCGACGGCGGCGTGGGGATTGATGCTTCGTGGAGCAGCGGTGGATTTCGCGGAGCGCGCTCCGTGGATGGCGTTGTTTCCGGGCTTGGCGATCAGCTTGGCGGTGTTCGCTTTCAATGTCTTTGGCGACTCTTTACGTGACGCTCTCGATCCTAAGTTGCGAGTGTTGTAAGTTCCGCTGCCATCGTTTTTTATTTTTAATTCGACTTAGTCCACTGCCATCAATTTCCCATTCTGATGTTCGACCGTTTTGCCGGTGAGTTCCATTCCGGCTTGTGCGGCCAGCACAAAGCCGTTTCCCAAAATCTCGGGACCCGGTAAACGCTTGCGCGCTTCTTCGGGAGCATCCTCGGTGGCGATGGCTTGTTTGGGGCTGAAGGCAACCACGCAGACGTTCCACTCGCGCTCTTCTTCGGCG
>JAICEJ010000084.1 GCA_025924215.1 Candidatus Binatia bacterium | reverse complement strand
TGGTGGCAACCCTTCTGGCCTGGATGACGCTCTCGCTGGTGCGCCAAATGGAACACATCCTAAACAGAGGAGCTCGGAAGTCTGAGGACGACACTTTTTCGTCCGAAGACTAAGAGCGCGTTCGATCTTACCGGCTCAGCCGGACGTAGCACGGACACTCTTTGATCCGATTCATCGTATTTCGGGAAGATCGCCCATGAGTCACGATTCTGCTGCTGATCAAAGATGAACTCAGGTCTGGTCGTTTTCTCAAGAAATGGACATGTTCAATGAATTGGCTAGATGCTCTTCAGTGGCCGGCGATGGTCGTGACGGTTATCGCTGCCTGGCTCATTGGCTCGCAGCGAAAGCTTCGCAGGATGATCGGGTTTTGGTGCTTCTTGTTGAGCAATGCGCTTTGGATTGTCTGGGGCTGGCACGCTCGAGCTTGGGCGATGGTGATACTGCAGATGATCCTTGCCGGCATGAACATCAGAGGTGCCAACAAGAATGAAACCGACAATCCCGCGGAGAAATAGTCCAGTTTTTTGTCAATTCTTACTTCCGCTGCAACAATCTTTGGCAACGTGTATTCCCGTGTACTGATGTCTGCGGCTTGAGGGAGGGTTTCGTGAAGAGACTCCATAGCTATCTGCTACCGGTTCTCTGGCTGCTTCTAGCAAATGCAGTCCCGCGAGCGAACGCTCAGCCGGGGCTTGAAAAGCTCAGAGTGATCTATAGCGCCATTGGCGGCTCGCAGGCATCGGTTTGGATTCCTTACGAAGCAGGAATTTTTCGCAAGCATGGCTTGGATGTAGAACTGCTGTACGTCGGCGGCGGCGGTCGAGCGGCGCAGGTCGTGCAATCGGGAGAAGTTCCCATCGGTATCTTCACCGGCGGCGCGGTCATCAACTCGCATCTTGCCGGCGGCGATCTGGTCGTCATTGGCAGTTCGATGAATGTCATGACTTTTTCCGTAATGACACGGCCGGAGATTCGTCGCGCGGAAGATTTGAAGGGAAAGAAAATCGGCATTTCACGTTTCGGTTCGGCCACCGACTTCGGCTTGCGCTATGTCGAAGATCAATGGCCGGTAAAGCGGCAGCGGGATTTTACCGTGTTGCAGCTCGGTGGTATGCCGGATCTTTTGAACGCGCTCAGGGCCGGCGCGCTCGATGCTGCGGTGGTTAATGCGGAGCTGGCGATTGTCGCGCGTAAGGAGGGCTTCAGAGAGCTGGCCGATATCGCCAAGATGGGACTTAATTTTCCGACGTCTTCGATCGTCACCACCCGTTCTTTTATCAAACGTCAGGAAAATACAGTACGCAAGTTTATCCGTGGTTTTGTTGAAGGGGTGCACCATGCCAAGACCCAGCGCGCTTTCAGTATTCAGGTGATGCAAAAGTATCTCCGTAGCAGCGATGCGGCGATCTTTAATGACCTCTACGATCTGTATATTCTGCAAAACATTCCGAGGATCCCGCGCCCTTCGACGGAGGCACTCAAGACCGTGATGCAGCAAATGGCGGAAACCGATCCGCGGGTCGCGAAACTAGCCCCCGACCAGTTCATCGACAACCGTTTTTTTCAGGAGTTGGATAAGGAAGGATTCATTCAGTGGCTGTGGAAGTGAGCTCCGGTTGCCGGGAATAGCGGCGGAAGCGGTCCGTCAAATAAACCGCGTACATACGAGCATGATCCATTCGATTAAGAGAATTTGCGTATTCACGGGTTCCAGGCACGGAAGCAATCCGCAATATGCAGAGGCGGCGCAACAACTGGGCCGTGAGTTAGTTGGGCGCAATTATAGTCTGGTTTACGGCGGTGGTAATGTGGGGCTGATGAAGGTCATTGCCGAAGCTGTACTGAACCTGGGCGGCCATGTCACCGGTGTAATCCCCGACTCGTTGGTCAGTAAAGAGGTCGCGCACCGCGGTCTCTCAGAGTTGCGCATTGTACAATCGATGCACGAACGCAAAGCCATGATGGCCGAGTTGTCAGACGGCTTCATCGCGATGCCCGGTGGCATTGGCACGATGGAGGAGTTCTTCGAAGTGCTTAGCTGGGCTCAGCTGGGCATTCACCGCAAGCCTTGCGGCCTTTTGAATACCGGCGGCTACTACAATCGTCTCATCGAGTTTCTCGATCATGCGGTGGAGCATGATTTCCTCAAGCCAAAGCATCGCTCATTACTGATCCTGGCGAACGAACCGCCGGATATTCTGAGCCAATTCGAAGCATTCATCAGAACCCGCGGGAGCGACGAATACTTCGATCCAAGCAAAACCTAACGCCACAACGAGGCGTCGCTTCGGGTTGCCCGACGGCGACTGCTAATCTTTCACGAAACAATCTAGTGCTTGGAGAAGGTGAACCTGGTTCGCTCATCAGCATCTCGAAAAAAGTATCGAGCCCGCGCCTTGCCTAGATCCACATTGATCGATCAACTCGAGCAGCACTCACTCTCACTTCGCGTCATGGAAAATGATCCCCAAGGTGTATCGCTGCCCGGACTGAATCGTGCTGACGCCGTGACGAAGGTTGGCGCGGTAGTAGCCGCGCGCCCCTTTAACAGGTCGATGATGAACTGCAAAGATTACCGCGTCGCCCTGCTCGGGAGAGAGCACTTCCACCCGAGATTGCCGGCGCGGCTGCTGTTCGGCAAGCACGAATTCACCGCCGGTGAAGTCGGATCCGCGTTGGCTCAAGAAAAAGGTGAGTTGAAAGGGAAACACACTGTCACCGTAAAGATCCTGGTGCAGGCTGTTGAAATCACCGGCGCCATATTTCAGCAGCAAGGGCGTTGGACGGGTTTGCCCGGCGCGATGACACTGGTCAAGAAAGTCCGCGAGCGTTTCAGGATAAAGAGGCAATTTACTTCCAAGGCGGCCGCCCCAGCGATTGGCAAGTGCGGCGAGATGCGGATAAATGGAAGACCTGAGTTGTTGAACAAGAGGCGGTAGCGGATAGTTGAAATATTTATATTCGCCCTGGCCAAAAGAATAACGGGACATGTCGATTCGCGAGCGGAACCGATGATCATCGGGGTAGTAGTGAACGATCTCTTGACAGTTTTTCTGGCTGAGCAGGCCGGGGAGTACCGCAAAGCCACGTTCGTCGAGAGCAGCGCATGCCCGCTCCCAATCGATTTTCTTTTCTCCAGTTGCCGCTGGGGCGCTCATGAATATTCTTCCTAGAAGCGCGCGGAAAAGCTCCGGCATCTTTCGTGAGCCAAGAGCTTCGCCTTGACTTCAATCCCGCCGGCAAAGCCGGTCAGTGTTCCATTCGCGCCGATGACGCGATGACACGGTACGATGATTGACAACGGATTCTTTCCATTGGCGGCGCCGACTGCGCGGACGGCCTTGGCAGATCCGATGCTCTTAGCCACCTCCAGATAGCTCCTGGTTTGACCGAACGGAATTTCTCGCAATGCCCGCCAGACCTTCTTCTGGAATTCGGTCCCGGCGGGCTCAAGCGGAAGATGGAACTCGTTTCTTGTGCCGGCGAAATATTCTTGTAGCTGCCGCTCAGTCTCTACCAGGATCGGCTGTTGCGGATCGCATTTGAGCATCGCGAACTTGATCCGGTTGGGTCGTTCCCGCTCCCACAGTATTGCGACGAGAGCATTGACGTTTGCCACCAGCTTGAGTTTGCCCACCGGTGATTCCATTTCTTTATAGGACAGCATCATGCTTGTTTCTTTCTTTTCCTGGAGAGCGTTTGGGCAAATTCCTTCCACAGATAAACCGCCGCATATGATCCCCAAGACTTGACCCGTTCTAAATCCAAATCGGAATGAAGATCGAGAACTCTTTTGAGAATTAAATCCGTGTGGGGAAACGCGTCGGTATCACCATTTCGAAGTCGAATATATTCAGCCGACCACGGGCCCAGCCCTCTGATTTCGAGAAGCGCCTCGCGAAACGCGGCGGGATCCTGATCTTCGGCGAGGGAAATGGCCCCGCTCAGCACGCGCCGGCTGAAGTCTCGAATGGCCTCTCGCCTAGCGCTGGTCGTTCCGATCGCGCTTAGATCTGAGCTAGCCAGGACTCCGGCGGCGGGAAATAAGTATGCTCTTTTTGATGTCGAGGGATCGACTACCTCCTCACCGTAGTTGCTTACAAGTTGACCGATCAGACGTTCTCTGTGCCCGGCAGAAACGAGTTGCCCCAAGATCGTACATATGGCGGTTTCGAAGCAGTCCCAGCCGCGAGCCACTCTGAGACCCGGAAAGCGGCGGCATAGGTCCGCCAGCACTGGAATGCGCTCGAAGCTCTTCGCAATCAGCACAGGATCGCAATCCAAGTCGAACATTTTTCGAACCCGGCGCGCCGTTTCGGATGTTGTTTCGGGATCTTCAGACACGATCCAGACTTTTAGCTGCGATTTGGCGAGAAGCGGGCGAACCTCGACGAAGCCGACTTCATTTCCTACCCGAAACACGCGCGCGAAGGAATCGCCCGTTACCCGTTCGACTCCCGGGATGGAGTGTGACTGAAAGTACTGGATAATCGCCTGCCAATCGTAGGGCGTTTTGAATGGCAAGTTCAACTTGACGCTGTTGCTCAAACGGCCCGCCGTTTCTATGGATTGCGCTCTCATCCGCAGTTCGTTAGTGCACCTGCAAAATTATTCATCAAAACTGCTAATCGGGCCGGCAAATCTTGCATGGGCGTAACCCCGCCTGCCGGGCAGCTTTCTGATCGGCGAAGAAAAGCATTCGTCCACGACCCACCCGCGCCACAGCCCGGCAGCTGGTTCGACAGAAAATCTGGGTTGTCCTGTGTCCCCAAACCACGTTGTCGGGAACTTTTACAGCGCCATCACCGAGCGCAAAACCTTCGCTGCGCAGCAACTGGCGTTTACGCGCAGGGCCACCACCGTATCCACCGATTCGTCCGTCTGATGCAATCACCCGATGGCATGGAACGTAAATCGGCACGGGATTGTTGTGCAGCGCATTGCCGACAGCCCGCGCGCTACTTGCGGAACCGATAGCAGCCCCCAATCCTTGATAGCTGATCAGCGCTCCGCGCGGGACCGCTTCGAGCTTGTCGAGGACCTTCTTCTGGAACGGATTACCGACAAGAGTCAGATCAACATGATGACGCAGCGCATTGGCCGCACCAGTGAGATAGCGGTCAACCTCCTCGCCGACTGCTGTGACAACCGTTCGATCCTCAACCGGATCGAACTGCAACCGCAGCTTTGAAAGGGCCGCCGCGACATCGCTACTTTGCTCGATGTAATGATTAAGCACAATACCGCGGGCACTCAGGGCTACCAGCAGATCGCCTATTTTTGATTTCACAACACCGACAGCCGCTTGTGGTCTGCGAACCCGTTCTAGCGCCTTGTCGAGCTTAGCAGAAGAGCGAAGCAACAATCCTTGGATGACTTCTTCCGGGCTGTCGATAGCGGCTGATCCAATGAGAGTTTCCATTTTCATAAGTTTCACCATCTTTTCTTGAGCTTTCCGATAGCCTGGGAAACGTTTGCCCGCGCGCTTTCTTCCGAACAGTCGATGGCATTAGCTATTTCCGCATAATCAAGGCCGGCGAAGTAGCGCAGATGCAGCGCCTGTTGCTGTTTCCCCGGAAGATCAGCGATTAGCTCGCGCAGATGAACCGCGGCATAGCCTTCGGTTTCATGATCTACTCGATGATCCTTTGCGATCAGGTCCGCTGCGGGTACTGCCCTCTCATCCGGTACGATCACCCGGGCGCGGCGCGCGCAATCACGTGCGCGGTTGCGCCATAGGTTGCTCGCAATCGTGTACAACCACGGGCGCACGCTATCCTCGGCCTCGAGTCTGGGATAGGCGCGGTAGGCCCGCAACCAGGTTTCCTGGAACAGGTCTGCGGCATCTTCGGTATTGCTCGACAGCCGCAGCAGGTAGCGCATGATTTCGTGCTGATGGCGCTGCATGATTTCTTCAAAAGACAGCGGTAAGGGTAGCCTAGGTTGCGTCATATCTCTTAAAACACCACAGAAGAACGAATGTGAAAAGTCCTGGCGTTTTATCAGGCGTTGCCAGGTCTCCATCTCGATGAGTTGGAGTAATCAGGAATGATTTGTTGAAGTCAATTCACACATGCTTCCGGAAATTTCATCGGCGCTTATTTTCTTCGAACCGATGCCTGATCAGATCTAAAGTTGAGGCATTCGGGTTAAGCCAGGAATGGATATGGAGGAGAGACTCAGTTCAGTGAGCCGGGAGCGAAGTTCTGGTGTGGAGAATTAGCGGCATTGACGAATCGCAAATTGAGCAATCCGCTTAAGTCGATTCGAGCAGCAGAAAGTTGGAGCATCTCTGTCGAGCACTGACCTCCGGAGTGTAACGGCAGAACGCCATGAGGCTACAAATTGAACCATTTTACGACCCGCTCCGCGTCCATCATGCCGCCGATCAAATAGATCATTGACGCAAATGGAAGCGTGAGCACCGCCCAAAGACCCGTTAACAGCGCATAATCTCCATTAACGTCAGTCATGATGCTCAGTGCGTCGAGGAATTTAACCGCGACGAACGGCCCGCTAGAAAGCACAATGAAAACTACTCCGAAGAGGAGCCCGTAAGGTCTGTAGCAATGAGCCGAGTCATCGACGGCAGATTTTCTCTGGTTGGTTCGCTCGTGAATATGCGCGCATCGCTTTCGAATTTCGGCTTCGAGTCGATTTTCACCATGGCGCTCGCGATCGGCATCAGACCAGTAACGTAATTTAAATAATTCTCGCAGCGAGTAGGCGGAATAATCTGCCTTACCGCGGTCGGAGTTTGTTTGCTCGGAGTGTTGATTAAGGTTCCATGTGATTTCCATGGCCGGTGCGGATCAGCAAGGAACATACCAAATGAGCTCCATCATTGCTCTTGCTAATGGAACGGTAAACTAGCAGCCTGTAAAAGAAAATTTTCTAATGCAATGAACGAAAAACTTCCCGACATCACTCAAGCGAGCAAAAAGGAACGAACCGGGAAATCCGTGTCGATTCTTGACTATCCTTCAGACCTGGTCGTGCACGAGTTGCCATGGTTGAGTGGCACTTGAGCGAGTGGCAGCTGGAAGTCAAGTGCAGTTTTAGCGCCGGCTACTCTTTTGCCGCTGTCACGGCGATCGCCGCATACGCCGCAGTGGTGAGGAGCACGCAAGCGCCTGTGACAAAGAGCGGTAAGGCTACTCCGTAGCGCAAAAGGTAAGCACCAGATAGTGCGCCCACGAACAGAGCTATGATGGAGAAGATGCGGCGCGCCGGCCGCGGGTTGCTGCCTCCGGCGACGGACGAGTCCGCGGCCAAGCCTGTCAAAGTCAGCGTTAGCACCGTGGTCGTGATATCGGCGACACCGAGTTGCCGGACCGTAGCATTCCTCAGTCCCATCGATAATGCCGTCAAAACAATCATTGGGTACAGTTGATGCGCCGGCGCCGATGACCGCATGTCGAATCCAATCGCGCTCACGGCCGCGGCAAAGATCAAGAGCGCTTCTAAAATTCCTGCGCTAAGGATCAACCGGCGCCGACTGCCGGCCGCAAGGCTAGTTCCGAGCCTTCCGCCGATTGTCGCGCCGATAATAAAGCCGCCAAGAGACGATAAAGCGCGTGTGACCGATAGGCCGGAAACTCCGGCTGCGGCGAATCCCAAGAGAACAACGTTGCCTGTCATGTTGGCGACGAAGACACGTCCGAGGCCGATATAGCTGACCGCATCGATCAGCCCGGTGTTGAAGGTTAGCACCATCAGCGCCAAGAGTAAGGATTGAGTCGGACGTGCTGTCGGACCAGCCGCCGGCTTCTCCTGCGTTATGGCCATAATTGTTTCAGACCCAAAGAATCACCGGCGAGTCGCTTTGCTTCCGGGTTATCTTTGGGGTTCGTGTTTTATGGAGACAACGAGCGAGGCTGCGCATCGGAGGCTTAAAACGATTTACGCCGAAGCATTCGTTTCACAAGCATAGCGGCGATGCCGGCGAAGGCTGCTTTGCGAAACGAGCCGCCCACAAGGCCGCCGGCCCGTCCCGCTTGAGCACCTCGGCTCGCTCCACCCAATAGACTCTGAAGAAGTCGGCGCTTCAGCAAAAAAGAAAAGATCGGCATCCTCGGCTCCTAACTTAGATTAAGTTTGGCCTACATCGATCCGCAAGGAAGATGCCATAGGCTCGCCACTGGGACTGCGCGATGAAAATTGATCCAGTGTATTGCAAAAGCGACATTGCCATACCCTAGGGCTTGCCGGCCGGGACACAATCAGCCGTATGTATCAAAGCCCTGACGGAACGAGGATGCGTGGTAGGTTGCGTTGAAAGTTCAGCTACCTTATAGGTGAAGACACTCGCCAGCGGTAATGTTCAAACGAAAGACTTTAACTGGGGCATCTTCATGTAGGCTATATAATCTTCATATCCCAGCCGAGCACCTTCTCATCCGGTCTCATCCGCCAAGCCAGATTCTTCGCCGCGCCATAGATGGATGCGAGATTGTAGAGCGGCACGAACGGCGCGTCTTCCATCAGAATCTTTCCCGCCTGCTGCAGCAACGCGATCCGCTTCTTTGTGTCCGGGATCATTTGCTGTTCATCGATAATCTTGTCGAAAGACGGGTTGCTGTAATTGCACCGCTTGGTGGTGCCTGTGCGAAAATACTGGTCGTAAAAGGTATCCGCATCGGTCAAGGATCCGCGATTGTTATAATAGAAGGAGAGCTTGCCGCCGTTTACCCCTTCCTGTCCCCAAAACAGAGCCCATTCTTGAGAGATAAGTTCGACTCTGAAGCCGCCTTTGACCATCTGAGCCGCCACTGCTTGGCAGACTTCTCTGTCTTTGGGATAACGGCCTGCGGAATAATAGAGCTGCACGTCACAGCCATCGGAGTATCCGGCTTGCGCCAATAGCGCCTTTGCTTTGTTGGGATCGTAGGGATAGCGTTTGAGTTTCGGATCGGAGCCGATGACGTGCGGTCCGACCGGACCATCGATGGGATAACCGATGCCGTCAAAAATGTTTTTGACAATGGCCGATGCATCGACGCAGTGATTGACAGCCTGACGCACTAGCTTGTTGTCAAAAGGCTTGTAGGCGACGTTCATCATAAGAAAATACATCTCCAAGCCTTCAATCTTATCGATCCTGATGCGCGGATGACGGTCTAATCTGCCGACTTCATGGACCGGAATGGCGTTAATGAAATCGGCCTGGCCTGATTCCAATGCCGCAAGGCGCGCGGCGTCTTCGGTGACCTTGCGAAAAACAACTTCTTTGATCGCCGCTTTGCCGCCCCAGTAATCGTCGTTGCGGGTGAAAACCAGATTACCGCCGCGCTGAAAGCTGACGAATTTATAAGGACCGGTGCCGACCAGATTCTGATACAGCTGGTCGCCGTATTTGTCGCCGGCAACCTTGCTGACGATGAAGCGGTTTCGCAAGCGGTCCAAGAAAACTGCCAGAGGCTGCTTGGTTACGAAGACGACAGTCTGATCATCCGGCGTTTGTATTTCAGTGACATCATTGAAGTTCGAGGCTTGCAGGCTACCGCCCTTTTGATCGCGCATCCTTTCGACTGAGAACACCACGTCTTGGGATGTCAGTGGCGCGCCATTGTGAAATTTGATGCCCTTTTTGAGATTGAACACCCATTGTTTTCCCTTGAACTCCCAGGACTCGGCAAGGACGCCGACCCAGGCCTTTTTCGTGTAATCCAGTTCCACCAGCGGTTCGATGACGTGCTGCCAGTTGCCATAGATCGAACCGGAACTTTGATTGTAGGGATTGATCGAATCGGCAACGGTGTTCTGATAGATCGTAACGCGGTCTCTGGAAGCGGCAGAAGCATTGCGAAACAGATAAGGGGCGGCGACGAGGCCTGCGCCAAGCGCCGCGGATCCTTTTAAAAAATTTCGCCGGCTAATTTCGTTATTCCTTTTAGACATGCGATCCTCCTCGATCGTGATCGGCCAAGCCTATTCTCACCACCAAGAACCGTGATGACGACGGCCGGAATATGTAGTCGCTCCCGAGCAGAGTTCAACATTCTTGCGATGAGAGCAAGCTCTGCGCAGCGAAAATAAGTTCAGACAGCTGCTTTAGCTCCTTCACAATTGTACTCGAACTCCTTTGGGAGAACGGCTCGAATGTATCAGCTTGGATCCATCAACTGCTCGGCGGCGCGCACAATACAGAACGAGCATCGCTTGCGTTCCCAAGCCGATGGCAATCGTCAGCAGCGCCAGGATAGTTCTGGGTATCGCACCTACCACACCGGCATCATGGTGAACCTGGCAAGAGTCACAATTACCGTATCGGTGTAACCGATGTCATGAACGAAAATCAACGTGAAAACGCGAATCAAGATTTCGACACCGATTTCGGTGAGCAGCGCGGCGAATATCGCCGCGACCGCCACCGGCGGCGTTGGGTATGACCTGGGTCCAAAAAATTGTGAAAAGATTCCGGCCCTTAGTGACAAAATCGGATTAGTACTACAAAACTAAGTTTCATGATTTCTGCTCCTGCGCGCGCGCCAGACTGTTGGAACTTTAACCAAAGCATGACGTGAGTCAGATAACCGTAGGTAGGGCGAATAAAGTTTTGTCCCGACATCAACACAGCAGCAGCGTCACGGCTTCACAATTTAATCATTCTTGCGCGAATACTCGGAATTTGCGCTGCCCTTTACTGGCATGATCTCTGCGTCCGATCTGTGAAGGGGCAATGCTATAGAACGACAACCTTCGGATGCATAGGTAGAGGTTGGATTTAGTCGGGAAGAAAAGCCGGACAGAAAGGAGGTGAGTTAAGATGGCGGAAGAGAGCTGTGCTCATCCGGATTGTGATTGTGCGCTGGAGAAAGGGCAGGGCGTATCGCGTGACGGAGAAACTTTCTGCAGTGAGCACTGTGCAGATGCCAGCCAATCGGGTTCCGGTGATTGTGAATGCGGTCACGCCGATTGTCAGTGACACCCAGGGGATGGTGACCGTAGTCGCCATCCCCTGCCTTCAGTCCCTATGCTTCCTTGTTGCGACTGTGTGTTGTTGTTACCGATATCACCCCGCTAAGGCGGGTAGTTCCTGGCCGGTGGCGGCTCACCTGCGCGCCAAAAAATCAACCTCTGGAGCACACCCCGCTAAACGTTTAAATTGAGTCTTGTTCGGCAGTAGTGTGGGATTCAATTCGGCGGCAGGAGGAGCAGATAGATGAGTATTCATCCTTTGGCGGGAAAACCCGCGCCCCAGGAAGTTTTGGTCAACGTCGGCGAACTCGAGATGGCGTACTACGACCGAACTCCCGACATTGATAATCCATTGCAACGAGTGAGTTTCGGCACGAGCGGTCACCGTGGAAACCCGCTGGACACGTCACTCAATGAGGCGCATATCCTGGCGATGACCCAGGCAATCTGTGATTATCGCGCCACCCAGAAAATAACCGGGCCACTCTTCATGGGCAAGGACACTCACGCGGTCTCCGGCCCGGCGCAGCGCACCGCCCTCGAAGTTCTCGCGGCCAATAAAATCGAAACCGTGATTCAGCGGGACGATGGCTTTACGCCGACGCCATCGATCTCCCGGGCAATTCTGAATTACAACGGCAATAAAAAAAATGGTTTTGCCGACGGCATCGTCGTGACACCGTCGCATAACCCGCCGGCGGATGGCGGATTTAAGTACAACCCGCCCAACGGTGGCCCCGCCGATACTGACGTGACCGACTGGATTCAGCGCCGCGCCAACGATCTATTGAAGAACGGCAATCGGGAAACGAAACGGCTCTCCTATGATGCTGCGCTTCGTGCAGCCAACGTTCATCAACAAGATTTGCTGACGCCCTATGTCGATGATCTGATCGAGGTTGTCGATATGGAAGCAATCAGCGCAAGTCTCGTAAAAATCGGCATTGACCCTCTTGGCGGGGCAGCGGTCTCTTACTGGCAAGCCATTGCAGAGCGATACCGCTTGGATCTGACGGTGGTCAATACTCAAATCGATCCGACTTTTAAGTTCATGACGCTCGATCACGACGGGAAAATCAGGATGGATTGTTCGAGTCCCTACGCCATGGCGAGCTTGGTGAATCTGAAGGATCATTACCAGATAGCTATGGGCAATGATGCCGACGCCGACCGGCACGGCATCGTCACGCCGGGCATTGGACTGATGAACCCCAATCACTATCTGGCGGTGGCTGTCGATTATCTCCTAGTCAGCCGGTCGGATTGGCATCCTCGAGCTTCCGTCGGCAAAACTCTGGTGAGCAGTTCACTGATCGACCGAGTAGTGGATTTACGGGGGCGCAAGCTTTTCGAAGCCCCGGTCGGTTTCAAATGGTTTTCACAAGGGCTGCTTGACGGCACGATTTGCTTCGGTGGTGAGGAAAGCGCCGGGGCCAGTTTTCTATGCCGCAACGGGTCGGTGTGGACCACCGACAAGGATGGAATTATTCTCTGCCTGCTCGCGGCGGAGATCATCGCGCGGACGGGAAAAGATCCCGCTGAACGCTATGAAGAGATTGTTGGAGATCTCGGCAGACCTTATTATGCGCGCACCGATATCCCGGCAACCGCGGCACAAAAAGCGGCGCTTAAAAAGCTCCGTCCTGAGACGTTGTCGGCTGAACAATTGGCGGGCGAAGCGATCATCGCTAAGCTGACGCGAGCGCCGGGCAACAATGCTGAGATCGGGGGGCTTAAAGTCGTTTCACAGAACGGCTGGTTCGCCGTGCGCCCATCGGGAACTGAAGACCTGTGCAAAATTTACGCAGAAAGCATGCGCAGTGAGGAACACCTCAAGCAAATCCAAGACGAAGCCTGGCAGATCCTGCAAGCGGTTTTCACGGCGAGCGCATGACGAGTGACGGTATATCTGGCGGAGAAGGGAGGGAGTCGAACCCTCCGGGAACCTTACGGCCCCCAGACTGGTTTTGAAGACCAGCGGCACCACCGGGCACCTTCCTTCTCCATCGCGAATTTATTTTGGTAGCATGTCCGCCCAGCGCGGTAAAGATAGCGGTGTCGGCCGTGCGCGTTAAGTTGCTAAGTTAGGCTAAATTAATGCCAAGTAGTTATCGAGCGCCTCACGACACACGTTATTGTTGTGCCTTACTTCTTCTGATTCGAGCTAGAGAAACTCTCGCGTAAGTACCGGGCGTGAACACGCCGACCTGTCCTGTCCCAAATTTCGGAACACGAGCGGCTGATGAGTCAGATTTTTGGCCCTCTTTGCCTAAGTACACCGCAGCCGGTGTGCGGTA